>CALCHY010000368.1 GCA_937907415.1 uncultured Trueperaceae bacterium | reverse complement strand
ACCGCGCGCACGGACTCGCGCGCTAGGTGGATGATCTCGGCGTCTGCGCGGGCGTTGCTTACGCCAACCAACTCGATGCCGACCTGCGTGAACTCCCGCGTGCCAGCCAACTCAGGGTGGTGGGCGTGCCACACGGTGCCCGCGTAGCGCAGGCGCAGCGCCCTGCGCTCGCCGCCAGCCACGCCGGGGTAGGTGGAGGCTACGAGGCGCGCCAGTGCCGGCGTGAAGTCCGAGCGCAGGGCCAGCACGTCACTGCCCTTGTCCGTCAGCTTGAACGCCTGCGCCTCGCGTGGGTGACTGGCGTCGTGGTGCTCGAGAGCTGGCACCTCGACGGGCAGGTAGCCCCAGGATGCGTAGAGCTCGCGTAGGTGCGCAAGTACCTTCTCGCGTGCCGCGGCTAGTTCGGGCGGCGCGAAGCGCGTGCCTTCAGGGAGGCTCGTCACTGCGCGTGCGGCTCCGCAGTTTGGCTCCGCCTGTTCGGGTCGAAGAGCGCGAGCAGAATGCCGGCCAACGCCACTCCCTCGCTGACGACGAACAGGAGGTTGAGGAGCGTGAAGGCGCCGTCGATGAAGATCGAGAGGAGCCGACCGACGAGCACGGCCCCGACGAGTAGGGCGCTGGACCTCAAGTAGTAGACGGCTCCGGCGCGCTGCATGGTGCCGCGCATGATGAGCGCGGTGAGGGCGAGGTGCATGGCTCCGAAGGTGGCGCGTACTTGGCTGAGCCCAACCATCGCTACGACCTCGAGGCCGAGCATGCGCGCCGTGAACAGCGGGTTCACGAGCCCTAACAGGCCGAGCGTGAAGGTGATGGCCGCCGCCACGTAGACGAGTTGAGACTTGACGTTCACGCCGGGGATGCTATCACCGGTTGCTCTCTCGCCCGTTGGGGGCGCCTTGTGCTCCTGCGAGCGTGAGGTTGTCACGGTGGACGACTTCGTCGTAGTCCTTCTGCCCGAGCACCGCAGCGATCTCGCGGCTGTGCCTACCCATGATGCGGCTGACAGCGTCCGAGCCGTAGTTCGTCAGGCCGACGCCGATGACGGCGCCGCCTTGCTTCACGGCCACAGCGTCACCGAAAGTGAAGATGCCGGTTACAGCCGTGATGCCTCCCGGCAGCAGGCTCTTGCCAGAGGCGAGGGCCTTGGCCGCACCAGCGTCCACCTCCATGGTGCCGCGGACGGGTTGGTTAGCGATCCACGCCTTGCGCGCCGGGATATGCGCCGCAGCTAGGAAGCGCGTGCCGCGCGCCTCGCCGCGCGCTAGCCCTTCGAGGCCGGCGCCGC
>CALCHY010000367.1 GCA_937907415.1 uncultured Trueperaceae bacterium | reverse complement strand
AGGTTGGTGCGTGGCTTGTCGCTATTGCGGGAGGGCAGTCCGGCTGAGGTGGAGTCTGGTTTGCGGTTGCTGGTCACCTCGTGGATGGGGGGATCAGAGTTGGTGGGGTGGAGTGGATTCTGCTCGCCTGAACTGATGGAAGTGGTCTCCCCCATAGACTGAAAACGATAATGGGTATTATGTTGTACGCTCTATTTGTCGTGCAGCACGCTCGAAGCAGCCACGAACCCTATGATCGGACACCAGTTAGGCGCGCCGTGGGCATCGTCGCGGGTCGTGAGGAACGGTGCGTGCAGCCTAGAAGCGGCAATTGGCGAACTTCTATGTTCGCCGGTTTGCTTATTGGGCCGGCGAGCGTTTGCGGGCGTCGGGGCGTGACGTCCAAGGGGAGGTTCTGCTGGTGAGTGAGGCGCCCCGGGTCGAGATGTTCGACTGGTCCACCTTGAACAAGGCTCAGCTCGGGCGGTACGGCGAGTACGTGGTGAAGATGGAGCTCGCGCGCCTAGGGTGCGACGTGTACGTGCCTGAGGTTGACGATAAGGGCATCGATTTGCTGGTGCGGCTGGCGCCGGGCCGGTACGCCGAGGTGCAGGTGAAGAGCGTGCGCGGCATGTTCTACACGTACATGCGCAAGAGCGCGGTGCCGCTCGACCCCAGTCGCTTCCTAGCGTTGACCCTGTTTGGCCAAGGCAGGTGGCCAGATGTCTTCCTGATCCCCATGAGCGCCTGGTTGCGCCCCAACGCCCTGTTCGTAGACCGTGATTACGAGGGCCGCAAGAGCGCTCCCGAATGGGGCTTGAACTTGAGCGCCAAGGCCATGCCGCTGCTGGAGCCTTACCGGCTCGCGGTACAGCTCGAGCGCCTGGTGAGTGAGGTTGGTTGATGGCGCGTAAGGAACTAGCGAAGTGGTCGCCGGAGGCTGAGCTCGCGAAGGTCGATCAGCTGATCGGGTCTAGTGAGGCGGAGCGCCGGCGGTTCGCGGCCAAGGCCGTTTCGGAGCGCGATCACGAGGGCTTGTGGTTGGTGACGCGCGCGTACCTGGAAGCGCAGCACCGCTCTAGCAACACGATCCACTCGTACCGCAAAGGCGTGATGGTGCTCCTAGAGGCCTGGACGGGCGTGGACCTGCTGAGGCCGACGCGGGCTCACGCTGAGGCCTATGTGCGGCGGCTTAGAGACCCCAGGCGGGAGGCGGACCCTGACGACAACAGCACCGAGGGCAAGCGGCGGCTAGGGATGAAGCCGACGAAGAAGCTCTCCCCCGCTTCGGTGCGGCAGCGCGTCGCGGCCGCCAGGGCGTTCTACGAGGCGCTCAGGTGGACGGGCCTCACCACCGCCGACCCCTTCACCGAAGTCGCCCTGCCTAAGTTGACGGAGAAGCCCGTGGAGCGCGCCAAGGCGAAGGCTTACACGCTCGAGGAGCTCGAGTGGATGGCGCGGGTGGCCACGGGCTGGGATGACAAGCTGATCCTGCTGTTGGGCGCGCACGCCGGCTTGCGCGTCTCCGAGATGCTGGCGCTTTCGTGGGATGACGTCGACTTGCGGGCGGGTCGCCTGACGGTGCGGTTCGGTAAGGGCGGCACGACGGCCATGGTGACGATGAGCGAGGAGCTGAGGCGGAACCTGGTGGCCAGGTCGCAGGACGTGCCGCAGCGGCGCCGCGGTGACCCCGCTACGCCGGTTCTGACGCTCAGGTCGCGCTCGCAGGTATACCGGCGCCTCGAGAACCTCTGGTACGAGGCGTTCAAGTTGCATGATGTGCCCGCCCCTGAGTTCTCGAAGGGCGTCCACGGCTTGCGTCACTTCTCCGGCCTGTACTACGCCGACCAGACGAGCGACCTCCGCAAGGTGCGTGATCACCTGCGGCACGCGAGCATGAGCAGCACCGAGATCTACATGGCAGCCGCCCGGGACACGGACGAGGTCAAGGGCTGGAGCATCGGGATCAGCGAGCCCGAGTGAGCGCCGCGCGACACACAGGAACGGGGCGAAGACGGTGGAGAGCGTAACAGGCTACGAGGGGCTTAACGAACATGATCTGCAAGCGGCGTTGACCCCCATCTGGACCCGTGAGGGGCTGGACATCGGGGGGCGGCACTGTTTCTTGCTCGCGTGGGAGATGATGTTCCCCTCCTGGCGCGTCAATGACCACAGGAAGGAGTTCAACCTTCCGTCGATCGACTTCGTGTTCGTGGACGCGGCTGGAGCGATGTACGCCGTAGAGGTGAAGAGAGTGGTGCAGAGCCCTGCGAACGCGTGGAACGTGCTCGCCCAGGTGTCGCACCGCGCGACGCTGATGCACGCCTCGCGCACGTTCGAGAAGCTGCAGGCGGCCTTCGTTCTCAGCCGCACGCATCCGGATCGCAACCCACCAGGCGCATCGAAGGAGGGCCTTGATTTGCTTGAGCATCATCGCGCGTTCTTCGGCCTAGAGCGGTCGTTGCCGCGGGCGGCGTTCTTGGCGGGGCCGGTGAGGCGGACGGTCGCGGCTAGGCGCTTCGGGCCAACCTGGCAAGAGGCGCTCGAGCGCTTTACGTGCGAGAGCGAGGAGCAGATTCTTGCGCACTGCGACGCCACATACCGACTCGCCTCCAAGGGGAATATCGAGATGAAGCGGCTAACGACCCTGGGCTCGTGGCAGCATGTGGTTACCCCGACGATCGGTGTGGTGGGCATACCATGACGGTCTTCGTGCGGTGCTCGTGCCAACGCTGTTAGAACTCTCAGGCAATACTCGAATCAGAATCTACATCGCGCGTTGCTCGCGCTCCTGGGGGGAATTATGGCCAGTCTGCAGCCGAAGTTCTCGTCCAGCTCGTTTCGGGCTTGGGCGTTCGATGGGAAGGAACTCAAGCCGGAGCGCAGCGCTCGGACCGAAGAAATATGGGTGTGGGATGGCCAAGAACTCAGGCGCAAATTCGGTAACCGGCCCGAGGATATCTGGGTATGGAACGGTCGCGAGGTCACGCGCAAATTCGGCGCGCGCCCCGAGCACGTGATGGTCTGGGACGGTAAGGAGTTCAAACCAAAGTGGGGGGCTAGGCCCGAACAGATCTGGGTGTGGGATGGCCGCGAGCTGAAGAAGAAGTTCGGCGCCAAGCCGGCCGAGACGTTCACCACCGGCGCCGGGTTGCCGCCGGCAATCATCGCGCTATTCCTCCTCGGTGTGGTGCGGTGATGGAGGTGCTGGCGTGGTGAAGTTCTGCGGGCTGCCCCTCCCCTAGGGGAGCCGACCCGGAATCGGCTGCCCGTGACACAGGCGAAGCCAAGGAGTAGAGCTTGGGCCTAAACAGGGAACGTAGCCCACTTCTCCTTCGAGGTCTTGGGTAATGAGCTCCAGCACCTATGCGGCCGAGTTCGTTCGGCGCTACCTAAAGGGCCCGACGGACCTCGGTAACGAACTGGGGCGCGAACTTTTCTAGACGGGTGAGGACCTGCTCAAAAGTGGGGGGTTCGGGCCACTTTTGACGCACGTTTTCAATGCAATCGATCAGATTGGGTATTCCGGCCTATCCGGCCGCCTGTTCCGGTTGATTCCGGCCGCTCGTTCCGGAGTTATCCGGCCACCCTTTCCGGGTGAAAGCGGCCACCCTCCCCGTGGGGGTCAGGCAGGTGAGTCAACCTTCGCTGGTGGGCTCCTTGCTTGTCAATGAGCTCTTGGTCTTGCGCATGCTGTCGCCCTTCAGATTCAGGTGGTGGGCGTTATGAATGAAGCGGTCCAAGATGGCGTCCGCCAGGGTCGGGTCAGCTAAGTAGTCGTGCCAGGCGGGGATCGGCAGTTGGCTGGTTATCAGGGTGCTTCTGGTGCCGTAACGGTCGTCCAGGATCTCCAGCAGGTCGCGGCGGTTGGCGTCCGTTAAGGGGGTAACGCCCCAGTCGTCGAGTATCAGCAGGTCAACGCGTTGCAGGCTCGCCAGCATGCTGCGGTACCTGCCGTCGCCTTTGGCGATCTCCAGGTCGTGCAGTAGGCGCGGCAGGCGCTGGTAGAGCGCCTTGTAACCCTCCAGGCACGCTTTGTGCGCCAGCGCGCAGGCTAGGTAGGTCTTGCCGACTCCTGTGGGGCCGGTGATCACCAGGTTCTGGTGCCGAGCGATCCAACTGCAACCGGCCAGTTCCAGCAGCACGCTCTTGTCCAGGTTGCGTCTGGCGGCGTGGTCGATGTCCTCGAGGCTGGCGCTCACGCGCAGTTTCGCTTGCGTCAGGCGCACCTTCAGGCGCCGATCCGCGCGGCTGGTGGCCTCACGGTCGAGTAAGAGTCCCAGGCGCTCCTCGAAGCTCAACGAGTCGATCTCGGTCGTTCTGAGCTGGTCCTCGAGTCCGGCGGCCATGCCGCGCAGTTGCAGGCTCTTCAGCTTCTCCAAGGTGGGGTGCGTCAGCATGCGGGCGTTCCTTCCCGGTCGTTGGTGTCGTAGTAGGCGGCGCCGCGCACGTTCACGTGCGCCGCCTTGGGTAGCGGCGCCGGCGCGGGTTCGGGCAGCGGCTGCTTATCGAGGTTGTTCTTCAGGATCGCGTCGATGCTCTTGAACGAGAACGACCCGAGCTTCACCGCCCTGTTGCAGGCCGCCTCCAAGCGGGTGTCGCCGTACTTCTTCCCGAGCCTCAGCACCCCAAGGATCGACCTGAACGCCTGCTGCTCGTGCGCGCGCTGGCTGATCACGCCGGCAACGAACTCCGCGGTGGCCGGCCCGATGCGCTCCGCTTGCGCCAAGAGCTTCTCCCTCGTCATGCCGGCCTGCGCCTGATGCGCGATCGGCATGTGCTCTCTGATGGTGGTGTGCCCGCCCTTCCTACTCGCCCTGGCGTGGCTCGCCACGCGCTTGCCCTGGTGGAACAACTCGATGGTCGCGGCCGTGATGCGCGCGTCGAGCTGGATCTTGGCGAGCTGATGCGGCACCGAGTAATGGTGCTTATCGATGCTCACGTGATAATCCACGTGCGCCCGCACCTTCGCCCACCTGGCGAACACGTACCGCTCCGCTGGCAACGGCTTAAGGGCGGGCTTATCGAGCTCCTCGAAGTTCGAAAGGCGCGAACCTGGCCGCTTCTGGAACGGCTTGGCGTTGAACTCGCTCAAGAGTCCCCAGATGGCGTCGTTCAGTTCCTGCAGGCTGAAGAACGTGCGGTTGCGCAGGCGCGCTAAGATCCATCTCTCCGCTACCTGCACCGCCGATTCAACCACCGCCTTGTCCTTCGGCTTGCTGGCGCGCGCGGGAATCACCGCCAGCCCGTAATGCCGCGCGAACTCCAAGTAAGTCGGGTTCAAGTCCGGCTCGTACAGGTGCGGGCTCGTCACGCCCGCCTTCAAGTTGTCGGGCACCACGACCTGCGGGCAGCCACCGAAGAACGCCAGCATCCGCGCGTGCGAGCCGATCCAGTCGGGCAGCGCTTGCGTCCAGGTCGCCTCCACGAACGCGTAATGACTGCCGCCCAACGCGCCCACGAACACCTGCGCCTCACCGATCTCGCCCGTACCCGCATCAACGATCGGCACCGTGACCCCGGCGTAATCCACGAACACCTTCTCACCCGCCAAGTGAGCCTGCCGCATCGACAAGCCCTGCAGGCCGCGCCACTCCTGCAGCAGCTCGCAGAAACGCGTGTAAGAGTACCCATCCGGATGCTGCGCGCGGTACTCCTGCCACAAAAGCATCCTGGTCACGCCCTTCTTGCGCCTCAGCTCCAGATCCAGCGCGTGCCAGTCCGGCAACGGCCGCTGATCCGGCGCGATGATGGGCGCCGGCGGGAACAGCAACGCCTCCAGGCCAGCGTCATCCACCTCCGGCAGCGGCCACCCCAAGCCCGCCGCCACGGCGCGGCGCTCGTACTCACCCACCGTGCTGCGCGCCAGAGCGCAACTCCGCGCCACCTCACGAATACTGCGGCCCTGATCCCACAACAGGCGCAGGACCTCTCTGATCTTCCGCATCGACAACCTCTTCCTCGGCATCCGGCAGCCTAAACGAGGCGCCGCACACCAACACGATTTCCACCCACCCCATCCCGGGGGGCGGCCGGAATCGCTCGGAATCAGTGGCCGGTTACGCTCGGAACAGGTGGCCGGATAACCTCGGAATCAGTGGCCGGGATGCGTCGGAATACCCACAGATCGCCCATCCGGTCGATGAATCCGTATAGGAAGGCGTCGGGCAGTACAGGATTGATGTCCCTTGGGATGGGGTGAAAATCCTTCAGGTTGCCAGTCACGATGTTCTTGGCTTTGCACGCAATCGCGACCGCCACCACATGGCGATCCTTAGGATCGTTGGCAAGACCTTGTAGTCGGTCGGCGTAGTCGTCGACCATGGCTTCCGGAAAGAGCTGCTGTAATTCGCTAATGCGTTCAGCGGCGGTATCGGGGCCAATACGGAGCGCGAGGTTGCGTTCGGCTTCGTTGAGAATCTCTTCGCTCCACCTGGGCTGGTACAGGCCCGCAAGCGCCAGAGCCATCATCGTGTCCCGGAGTAGCGGTGGGTAGAGGATATTGGCATCGAGGACGGCGACTATGGACTCTGGCTTGTGCAGGGCTTTACTCCTGGGGTGGCCAGGCGATGTCCAGGTCGTACTCGCCGGCTTGGGCGCTCTTGCGCACCAGGTTAGCGAATCTGGCTTCGCGCTCCTTGTCCCGTTGTTCGCGGTAGGCAAGCACATCTTGTAGGGCTAGCCGGCGATGTGAGTTGCCTTCCTTCCGGTAAGGGATTTTGTCTTCGTTGCAGAGGCGGACCAGGTACTGGCGCGAGACGTTAAGAATTTTGGCGGCTTCAGTGGTCGTGAGTTCTTCCCTCGCGGGGACCACCATCACTTCTTCACCGGAAGCGAGCCAGTTGAATATCTCGCCGAGGAGTTCCTGCGCTTGCGAAGGCAGACGCACCTCACGGCCATTGACGGTAATCGAGGCGTCCCGCTCGCTCGGCGAACGGCGCGTGGATCGGCGGCCATCTCGGGGACGCATAAGTCCCGCTAGCTCCCCGAACGCGCTTACATCTTCAGTGCTTGGTTCAATCGTGAACCTGCCCTTGGTTGCTTCAAGCTGAGGCATGAGTCCACCTCCTTCCTGAGCCAAGGCTAGCCGAAAAACGCTATAAGCGCAACCACTGGTAGGGTGTGTAGGGGCCTGCGCGCCAGCTCAGAGCACCTCAACTGTTATCTTGCGCCCACCGTGGACCCGTCCATCCTGAATAACGTTCCTCAAACGGACAGGGTTCAAGCTGGAAAGCCGGTCTTCGGGAGGCGGGGGCGGTTCACTGGCTGAAGCGGTTCAAGGACGTCTGGAAGAGAACGCGGACCTTACGGGTGCTGCTCTTGGGCATCTCGACAGCAATACGGGTACGAGCGAGTTAGGAACACGTTTGTGAAGATCGAGTACGGGAATGTACTCAGGGCGCGCTTGTCGAACGGGTGGCGTGCGCTGGGCACCCTATAGAATCTGGCTCTTGAGTAGGGTAGCCCTGCGTGGCGTTTGCGGGATTAGCTGGCCGTGCTGTTCGATTGCCGTCGCCGCGAGGTCTTAGTGGCTTCCGTCCAGTGTGACATTGAGTTCGACCACAGCGTCCTTGTGAAGCGTAAAGGCCCGGAGGTCGATAGGTTCGTCTCCGGCCTGGCCGGCGATGATGATTAACGGGATCTGGATTGCAGCTTCTTTGGCCGAGGCGAGCGTACGGAGTGAGCGGAGGTCGGCTGGGCTCGGAGTCAGGTTCCCTGATGGGTGAGTGTGCCATTCACCCGTGTAGCGGAGCATCCCCCGACTCATGGCGGCTACTGCGTCGATTTGGCCCTGAGCGTATTGCTTATCAAGGACGAGGTGGTTTCTTGTGCGCCGGGAGTGGTCGCCTGGCCCCGAGGCGTATTCGATCCTAAGGGTCGCCCCTTCGAGGCGGCCAGCCAGTATTCCGCCCGTCTCGGTTTCCGGAGAGACGCTGGCATAGTGGCTGATGGTGGCTAGCGCTGCAGAAGAGAGGCCGACTCGCTCGGCGTCGCCATCGCTTCGCTCGTCTGGGTGATGGCTTGGCGCTTCCGGGTGCTCAAGGGCGAGGCTATACCAGGCACGATCGTCCTTCGTCCAATACTGGTAGGAGGCGACAGTCTCACCCAGGAGCAGGTCTATGGCGGTGCGGGAGGCGCCCAGCGCTACCGCTGCGATGTCGAGCGGTGTCGCGGGCAGGGCAGGCGCTGCGCAGCCTCGTTCGAGTACGTTTGGCACCTGCTCCTCGGAGACCTCGGGCAGCTCGGGCAGCTCCAGAGCGGTTTGGCGGCGGTGGTAATCCTCGTAATTCCTGATGGAGGTCCGATCATCTTGCGGATTTACAGTGAGGACTACGCCAGCGGCGGCCCCGCGGGTGGTCCAGGTGTAGATGCGGGGAACCTCGAAGGCATCCAGAATCGTGTCGAGGTAGCGGGAGCCGTTGTTGTCCCCGATGGCCACAACGACCGCGTCTACCTCTGCTTCAAGCAGAAGTCTCTCCAATTCCTGCCGCCCTGAGGGCGTCGAGGTGTCGTCGTAGACGCTGGTGTATAAGGTGGTCGGCAGGTGATTCCCAATGGTGACACCGACGCTAATGGCTTTAGGGAAGCCGATGTGATTGTAGGGCAGTACTCCACGCACCGGGTTGCCGGGCTCCACGGCGTCCCTGTCGATCGCGGTTATGCGCCCGACGCCAGCTTGGTTCAGGAACGTGGCTATGCGGCTGCCGACTGCTCCGACGCCAATAAGCGCGATGTGTGCGGCTTGGAGGCGGCGCCGATCCAGGAGGCCGTCGATGCGTCCGAAGAAGGCGTTATCGCCAATCGTGAAAGTCTTCATGTACTTGGGGGCGCCGTCGGTCGGCTTGAGGTTCCCGTTGCGGTTACGGAATGCCGGAGCTTCGATCAGCGCCCAGCGCACTCCGGTCTCGTCGGCGTACTGCACTAGAAGCTGTACGGAGCCGTCGGCCTTTCGAGAGATTGCTTTGCCTGCATCCGAGGTGCGGAGCAGGGTCTCGAAGCTCACGCCGTCCGGCATGATGCGTTCCAGGTCCTCTGGGGACTCCAGGGAGTAGGGGGGCGGGTAAGTGGCCTGGAACCAGGGGCCCTGGATTTCGCGGGTTGTAGGCCAGGGGAGGTACCGGCGGGCCGTTTCCTTATCAAGCTGCCACTCCTGGTGCCCGTTGGAGCCGGTAAGCCTCGAGAGCAGAACGCGGGTCGCGGGCGCGTCTGTCGCCAACAGTTGGGCCGTCCCGTGCTGACTGGCGCCGATCTGCGCGTCCTCCGGAGCCAGAAGCAGCGTGCGCCAATCCTCCTGGTGAAAATCGATGGGTTCTGGGATGGCGTCGTCCTCGCTGGCTTCGAGGTCGCCCTTGTTGACGATCAGCTTCCAGGCGAGCTCGACGAGGTCGGCCGCGGTGAGGTAATCGGGATCCCAATCATCTGGCTGAGTACGGAGGGTGCAGATTTCGCCCGCCCGGTTGACGTGGGGCAGGGCCTTGATCTCATCCTCGTCGCTCCATAGCGAGGGGCGTTGGAACGGGAAGGCAGCGCCAAACGCGATGCGAATCGGGTGACTGTGGCCGGCATCGAATATGACGCCCTGAGCACTGCCATCATCGTTGAAGTCGAGGAGCTGGAACTTGAAGGAGGGGAGCGCCCGGAGGCGCTCCTCCTCAACCTTGAGTCGCGTGTGGCGATCTAGGGGCAGGTCCCTAGGCATACTGCGTTGGCGGCTTGCGCTGCGGACCAGAGCCGCTGTCACCGCCCTGGCTGCAGTAGCCCTCGTTGCCGTTGAACGCCTTACGGTCGAGCTCGTCACGGCTCGGGTCGAGGACACGGATGGTGTCGCCCGTGTTGTTCAGCCGCCACTGCCCCCTCTCGCCGGGGCCGGCGACGTACCGGAGGTGAACGCCGTCCTCGAGGCGCGCTTCCCCGGTGCCGCTATGGATGCGAATCCGTTGGCCCGGCGAGAAGCGCTCGGAGGCGCCGAAGCGGTAGTAAGCGGACCAATCCTGCGCCTGGGTGTCGGGGTTGATGTAGTGCTCGACGACATGATTGCTCAGGTCGGCGCCCGAGCCAACCTGCAGTTCCACCCATTCCGCATTGTAGTCGTCGCGAGAATCCTTGCCGGGGGGGTTGATGCAAGAGCGCGTGATTTTGATGCTTCCAGACACGGTAGATCCTCCTTGCGCGTGTTGCGCACGTGAACTGGAAGCAGTCTAGACAAATGTTGAGTTGCCTGTCAACACAACTACTCGATAAGTGGAACCCCTGGAGACGCGAGGTGGGTCATGCTGAGCTCCTCGAGCCTTATGGAAGCGGCCTGCCTGGACACGTCAAACAAGTCGGCAACGTCGGTCGGGTCGATGGCCTGGCCTGATCGGGCGGCCTCTCCAAAGTGCTGCACAAGCAGCTGCCGGGGCATGAGCAGGGCGCTAGCGAAGTAGTTCGCTTGCCACTCCATCCGATCATCCTGGTGCGGTCCCTGCGGCCGGTCGAAGAGAGTAGGTTGCTTAACCCACGCCACCAACGTAGTGACGTGCATTTTGATATGCCCGATCTCGTGGGCAACGGTGAAGCGTTGCCGCCCCTCGTTGGGGATGGCGTCGGCGATGTACACGACCTTGGCCTCTCCATCGGTGCTGCCAAGTACGCCAGGTGGAAGGGAGGCTCCTTGGTGGAGGTCGTAACCCAGGACAAACTCGACGATGAACTCGACATCCACGGGAGGGTCGGGCGACATGCCGCTCTCTAATGCGGCAGCGTAGACGTCGGTGGCCAGTCTTTCAATCCTTGGCTTGGGGAGGAAGTCGACCCTCACTGCCCGGGCGCGTCCTTCTTTGTCCGCCGCTGCTCGATCCACTCAAGCATCTCTTTGCGCTCTTGGTTCGAAAGATTCTTGGCCGCCCGGAGGATAGTCGGCATATGAGGCGTGGTTGCGAGATCTACCAGCTCCCCTGGGAGGCGTCGGGCTAGGGAGAAGAGCTCATCCGCGTCGATCTGCAAGTTCTCTGCAAGCCCGTAGATCTTCTCCTCGGAGGGCGCTGGCATCTCGCCGTTCTCGATCTTTGACAAATAGGTAAAGTTGACCCCGATCCGACTTGCGAGGTCCCGCTGGGTCAGTTTTAGCTCGCGTCTAGCGCGCTTGATTCGTTCTCCAAAAGTCTCCATAGACTTAGCCTCAGGTTATCTCGTGTTGACTCCCTGGTCAACAAGAAGGCTTGGAGAAGCGCATTGCTGTCGTCCACTAGGCTCGCCACAAGATCGCCATTTGGCTGAGGTGGAACGCTAACGCTTGTATGCCATCAATTCGCCCCAAGTTCAAGGTTGCGCTGCTCGATTCTAAATTCCACAATCGAGCAGCGTTCTCGTGTGGCGAGCCGTCGCTGGACGAGTACTTCAAGCGGCGCCCCGGCCAAGAACTGAGGCGCCGCTTGGCGGTAGCGTAGGTGCTCGCGCCGAGTGACGAGCTTTCGCGCGTGGCTGGGTACTTCACCCTATCGGTATTCGCTGTACTGGCGAGTGAACTCCCGGAAGAGCTTACTGGGCGTCTGCCGCACCACGACCGCTTCCCTACGACGCTAGTCGGACGGCTGGCTCGTGACGAGACGTACCGCGGGGACCGGCTCGGTGAGCTGCTCTTGCTCGAGGCGCTATCGAGAGCGCTCGAGAACAGCGACTACGTGGCGTCGTTCGCCGTAGTGGTTGACGCCCTGAGCGACCAGGCGGCCGCGTTCCACCAGCGGTACGGCTTCCTGCCGTTCGCGGATGACGCGGAGCGCCTCTATCTGCCGATGGCGTCCGTAAAGACTCTGGTCGGATGAGTGCTTCGACACGTGGTCGATCGACCGGCCCGGAGACCGGGCAGTTAGCAGGAAGCGCGTCCCGAACCGAGACATGACGTGCGGGAGTGGCCTGCCTAAAGGGTCGTTTTCGATACACCTGCGCGGGGGTGCGCCGCCACGGAGTTTCCAGGGCGGCGGAGTGTTGCAAAAGCCGTCCCATAATCTATGTCTCGTAAACCTACCCTAATTAGTGTTTCGTGACACCGTGCCTAAGGCGGCTGGGGCGTGCCACGAGGCTTTACCCTAGAGTCGCGACGGAGGCGTTGAAGTGACCAAGCGGAAGGACGACTACCCGCAGACCGAGGCGGAGCTCACACCCGAAATCCGCGAACTGATAGGGGGCCTCACCCAGGAGGAGATCAAGACCGGCGTGGTGGCCGGCGCGAAGCCGCCAGCGGAGTCGGGGAGCGAAGGGATGGAGCCCGCCCTCTTCGAGGACCTGCTGGCGAGTGTTCGTGAGGCAGGCGCCATCCTGCGCGGCGAGCGGGAGGCGGCGCGCCGCACAAACATCGAAGTTGCCAGCGAGCCGGGCCTCAAGAGGGAGCAGGAGTGATCGCCTTCACGTGCGTGGGTGGGGCGGCTGGGCGGCCGTCAAGCAAAGGCATGGCTAGCAACGAGCGAGCGTTGGTAGTGGCGTAGCTTTCGTCGCCAACCCCCATTGGTCCGCAGACCGGCTCCTGCGCGAACCCAGTGGCCGTCTTACGCCTAAAGGCGACGCGGCCGCACCGTCTTGGCTCTGCTTGCTGGCCGCAAAGGGGGAGCTCGGCGCATGATGACTGGGCGGGCGATCCCGAGGTCTCTCTTTGCGAGCTTCCCGAACTCATCTACCGCGTCTTGCGCCGCCGCGAGTAGAGCTTCGATGCTCTCTTGTTGTAGGTCTCGCATGGAGAGTTCAATCTTCCGTCGCTCCTGCTGGTAGCGCCGCAGCAGCGCCACGGCGCCTTCTGATAGGAGGAATGCGCCGCGGATGAGGGCGTCCTCGAGCTCGCGCTCCGACTCCCGCCAGTTCTTATGCAGCTCCTCGGCCACCTCGTCCGGGACGGGCTTGGCGTGCGCGTCGCCCGTGCGGTAGGGCTCCGAGTAGTAGTCGTCCATGGCATCGCTCTCCGCCTTCGCCTGCTTCAGCTGAACCGAGAGCGCGTCGTGCACCCGGGTGTAGGCGTCGAGCCGGCGCTCCCACCAGCGCTCCGAGTAGTACCGGCCCAGCGCCAGGCGGACCGTCAGCACCGAGGTGACCACGGAAACCAGAAGCCCTGCCGCGATCGTGTTGAGTAGTTCCATTGTTATCAGAGCATAGACCTCCTGAACCCCAGGGGCACCAGCAAGTCGGGCCGTGTATCATAAACCCAATGCCACTCGCCTTTTGGGACAACGGATGATCATCGGCTACGCGCGCGTCAGCACGCTTGACCAGAACCTCGCGCTGCAGCGCGACGCCCTTGAGAAGGCCGGCTGTGAGCAGGTGTTCGAGGACCACGTCAGCGGCGCCAGAATGGAGCGGCCCGGCTGGGAGAAGGCCCAAGCCGTGCTGCGCAAGGGCGACACGTTCGTCGTGTGGCGCCTCGATCGCCTGGGCCGCAGCCTCAAGCACCTCATCGACACCGTCAACGAGCTCGACGCCCGCGGTATCGGTTTCAAGAGCCTCAACGAGAGCATCGACACCACCACGCCCGGCGGGCGCCTCGTGTTCCCCATGTTCGGCGCCCTCGCCGAGTTCGAGCGCGAGCTCATCCGCGAGCGCACCCACGCTGGCCTAGCCGCGGCGCGCACCAGGGGCCGCAAGGGCGGCAGGCCCAGGAAGCTCGCCCCGCGTCGGGTGGCCACCGCGCGGACGTTCCTGGGGGACGGGAAGTACAGCGTCACCGAGGTGGCTGAGATGCTGGGGTGTCGCGCAACGCGCTCTACCGGGCGCTCCGTGAGCCCGTGGTGGGGAGGGGCAGGCGTGAGGATGTGGTACCGGCGCCGCAAGGACCCGCGCACCGGCGAGGTGTACTACGAGCACCGCGCGGTGGCGGAGTGGAAGCTCGGCCAGCGCTTGAGGCCCGGCGAGGTGGTGTACCACAAGAACGGCGACCGCAACGACAACCACCCCGACAACCTCGAGGTCCTACCTAGCCAGCGTGCGCACATGATCGTGCACCATTACGAGGGGCGGGAAGCAGCTGGGGTGAAGCATCTGTTTCCAGTCGAGGACTTCCTAGAAGGGTAATGGTGGATAAGCGCAAGCAGGATTGCCCGCAGGCTGACGTGAAGATCGCGTCGGAGATGCGACGTTATCGGCTCTCGTTCGTTGTCGCTGGCGCGGGAGGTCCATCTGCTAGGCTGACTCAAGAGGAAGGGCCACAGCTTGGTTTGACGGGGTTGCTGTGGTTTTGCCGTGCCGACTTGAAAAAGCAGCCGTCCTACTTCAATCGCACTGCTCATCGAACGATGCAGGTACTGGAGGAGCTCGCTCATTCCGAAGCGGGCGTTTCCCTACAGCAGCTTGCCGAGAGGCTGGACGCTTCTAAGTCAAGCGTTTTCCCCATTGTCCGAACGCTCGTTGAAATCGGTTATGTCGAGGCGGTCGCTCCAGCGGGCTACCGGCTTACGGACAAATCGGCCAGGTTGCATGGGGTTCATGCTACGCAACCGGTCTTGATTCGAGCTCTGAGGGAAGCTCTCCTGATGCAGAGTGGCTTGCTAAGCGACACGGCTTTCATCTCGGTCCTTCGGTCTTCAAGGGTCGTTTGCATAGCAGCCGAGCAAGATGAAGAGCGTGTCGCCTCAGTAGGGGTGGCCGTCGGCACGGTTCTTCCAGCGCACGCCACGGCATCGGGAAAGGTATTACTATCTGGACTCTCAAACGAGGCGGTTCACGTTTTGATGCGGAGCCAGCAACTGCCCCGCTATACGGATAAGACGATGCATAACCTCGCAGACTTGATTGATGAGCTCGATCTCGTCAGGCGCCGCGGCTGGGCGGAGTCGTGGGAAGAATTGGACCGAGGCCTGGCAGGCGTGGCTGTGCCAATCCGGTCACCCAGCGCGGGACTGGTGGCAGCGCTCGAGTTGATGTTGCCACTGCATAGGGCGGAGCCCGAGCGCTGGGTTGCGATCAGAAAGCAGGCGGTGTCGCTCGCTCTGGAAATCGGAACGCAGTTGGGAAGCCCTATCTGAGCGGTAACTAGCCAGATCAATCGGAACTCGTCGCTGGTTCCATCTTCGGTGTGGCCTCGTAACCGTAGTCCTGCGCGGCGGCCTCGAGGCTCACGTACTCATTGAGTAGGTCGTCTTGGATTCGCGCGATTGTGCGCTGACTCGGCTCACCGAAGCCCGCTCCCCCTGTGAGTTCGATGACGACCTCCTCGCGTGGGTCGAAGAGAGCCACCGCGCCGCTGGAGGGGACCTGCTGGGCCAGACGGCGTTCGTCGAAGTGAGTGACCCTGCAGCGGCCGCCGGGTTGTCCTCCGAAGAGGCCGGGTGCAGCGTGGAAGCGACCCTCTGGTTGAACCGCTACCAACGTTCGCAGTTTGTCTGGATGGAGTTTCCTGACGCGCAAGCGCTGCCCCAGACCGCCGCGAAACTCCCCGGGACCACCGGAGTTCTGGACCAGCTCCTTGGCCTCGATGACTACTGGTGTTCGCAGTTCCATCATCTCAACCGATACTGTCGCCGCGCTGGTTGGGTACAGAATCGCAGATACGCCGTCGTGCCCCTGCCAGGCGCCGCCGCCCCCGCCGTTCATGGCGTGGTCGTTGTAGACACTCCCGTCCTGGGTGCGTCCGTAAATGCTTAGGTTCGTCGGGAAGCCCGTTGCTGCGCGGGCACGCCGCGGGAGTGCGGGAGCAAGGGCACCAATGACTAGGGGCGAGATGTAGTAGCCGAGAATGTGACGAACCCCGACCGGAGCCGGAAAGCTACAGTTCAACACCGAACCTTCGGGGGCTGAGACGGTAAACGGGCGGTAGCAACCAGCGTTCGCCGGAACCTCTGGGATTAGGAGCGACTTTAGGGCGTAGGCCGCCTCCGCGGCCGTGAACGAGTACGTGCAGTTGATGGCGCCCATCGCTAGTTGAGGCGGGGCTCCTTCGAAGTCGACGTTGATACTGTCACCTTCTACGGTGACTCGCACGGGAAGGGATAGCGCTTCCCCTACGCCGTCCGCGACCAAGCGGTAAGAGTAGGTCCCGTCCCTCAACTCGGAAATCGCACGCCTCATGGCCTTCTCCGACTGAGACTGGATGGCGTCGGCCAGCGGCTCGAGGGTCGACATCTGGTATTCGATCAGAAACGACTCGATCCGGCGAGCGGCGACGGCGTTGGAGGAAACGAGAGCGTGGAGGTCGCCAAGGACCATGTCGGAGCGCCGGACGTTGGCCCGGATTAGGTCGATTAGGTCTTCGTTTATGGAGCCGGCACGGTACAGCTTCATAGGAGGTATCTGGATCCCCTCTTCAAAAACCTCGCGTGCCGTTAGGCGCTCTTTGGTACCGCCAATATCTGAAACGTGACCAATGCTTCCCGCCAATGCCACGCAAGCGCCCTCGTGGAATATGGGCGTCACTACCGCAACGTCGTAGAGGTGACCAGCGCAGAGCCAGGGATCGTTCGTGATCAGAACGTCCCCCGGCAGCAGGGTTTCGACTGGATAGCGCTTCAACAGCCCTTCAACTGCCATCGGCAGAGTCAAGTTGAAGACCGGCATGCTCTTCGGGGAGTGGGCGAGCGAACTGCCTCTCGAGTCCATCAGCTCGCAGCCGAAGTCTTGCGCCTCAGCCATTATCGTTGAGAACGAGGTGCGCCAAAGCGCTACCCATGCTTCCTCGGCGATGTTCACGAGGCGTTTCCAAAGAATCTCGAGTTGTACGGGATCGTCGAGGTTCGGTTGGTTAGGCATCAATCCCTCCAAGGCGGATTCTGAGATTTCCATACTCGTCGACCAAGAGGGTGTCTCCTGGCGGTACGATGGTCGTTGCTTCACGCTCTTCGACTATTAACGGCCCGGGGCAGCTGAAACCGGCTTCCAGCGCATAGCGGTTGAACACGGGGACATCTATGAACCCAGCTTTGGGGTCGAAGCATGCCCGCCGAGTTCCCTTACGCTGAGGCTCGTCGACTACCTCGTCTGCCAGCCAGTTGACTTCTGGCTGGTCTCCGGCAACTCTTACCCGCCAGTTCAGCACTTCGTAGTCATCGAACGGCGGCAAGTGCTCGAAGTGACGTCGATACACTTCTTCGAACCGCGTGCGCAGCGCTTCCGCCCACTCCTCATCAACCTGTTCGCTGCCCAGCGGCACATTGATCTCGTGGACCTGACCGAGGATGCGCATGTCGGCGGATCTTGTTACGTGCGTCGCCCCGGTGTGGCCTGCCTCGGAAAGCAGGGAGCCGCCCTCTCGTTGCATGTCGGTTAATAGTGTCTCGACCCGGCGGAGATCAAGTTGGGAAAGAGGCGTGGGCATCGAGTGGGTCACGTCAAACGCGAGTGGTGCGACGAGGAACCCGAGAGCAGATGCTGTTCCCGCGGCACGTGGCACGATTACCTCTTGAGTTCCGAGCAGACGGCCGACGCGGGCGGCGTGTGCCGGTGCGGCTCCCCCGAAGGCGACCACCGTGAAACGCCTGGGGTCCTCGCCCTTCTCGACGATATGAATCCGGGCCGCGGCCGCCATGTTCTCGCTTACGAGAACGTGTATCCCCATGGCCATGGAGAGTTCGTCGAGCCCGAGGTCGGTAGCGAGGGTCGCCACGGCGCGGGTGGCAGCTTCCTTGTCGAGTGACAGGCGGCCGCCAAGGAAGTAGCTCGGATCCAGGTAGCCGAGGAGCAAGTTGGCGTCGGTGACCGTCGGAGACGTTCCACCCCGCCCGTAGCAGGCGGGCCCGGGATCGGCGCCAGCGCTATCGGGGCCGACCTCTAAGAGTCCGAGACTCGAGCGTCGCGCGATGCTCCCACCACCGGCGCCGATCTCGATCATGTCAATTACGGGAGAGCGAATCGGTAGTCCGCTGCCACGCTTGAAGCGGTGTACCCGTCCCGCCTCCAGAGCCGGGGCGAGGTCGGCTCGCCCTCCCCTAATTAGGCAGGCCTTCGCCGTTGTGCCACCCATGTCAAAAGCCAGCAACTCGCTAAGCCCGAGCCGCTTGCCTACGTCAGCCGCGTAGATTGCGCCGCCGGCGGGCCCAGACTCAAGCAGGGTGATCGGTCGACGTTTGGCCGTCGTGGTGGCCGTGGTACCGCCGTTGCTTTGCATGAGGAGCAGTTGCGCTTGGAAGGATTGGGCTTGTAGTTTGGCTTCCAGCTCCTCGAGGTAGCTCGCGACGATCGGTATGACGTAGGCGTTGGCGGCGGTGGTGACGGTTCGTTCATATTCCCTGATCTCGGGGGCGATCTCCGACGAGACACTGATGGGGATTCCCGGCAGGCGCCGTTGGAAGAAGCGAGCGGCCGCGACCTCGTTCTCGCTGTTGCGATAGCTGTGGAGGAATACTATCGCAATGCTCTCCACCTCGAGTTCCTCGAAACGGCCTGCGGCTGCCTCGAGCTCCTCGTCCAGGAGCGGGCGCAAAACAACGCCGTCTCGGCTCATCCGTTCCGAAACCTGAAGGCGTGCGTGGCGCGGAACGAAGGGGGGAGGGAAGGTGATGAAAAGGTCGTCGATGTCGTAGCGCTGCTCGCGGCCGATCTCTAGCGCGTCACGGAAGCCTTGGGTTGTCAACAGGCCAACGCGAGCGCCCTTGCGCTCGATTACTGCGTTGGTAACGAGGGTGGTGCCATGCACCGCCAAGCTGAGCGCGCTAAGTGAAGTGCCCTCAAGCGCGACAAGTTGGTTGATTCCCTCGAGGGATCCTTTCGAGGGGTTCTCAGGCGTGGTCAGGAGCTTGTGAAGCACAGTCCGCCCCGTGTGCTCATCCAAGAGCACCAAGTCGGTGAAGGTTCCACCAATATCGAAGGCCACGCGATAACTGGAGCTTTGCACAGTCTGTCCCCTCGGTTTCGAAGAATTACGCTCGGCCTTGGAGGCGCCGCTTCAACCGGCGAACCCGGGACGGGCGTTTATGATGGCGTACTCGTCTGTTGAAAGACAGCATACAGCATGAGCGCTGAGACGCAAGGCGGCGCAAATCCTCGCGAGGCGCGGTAAGCCCAATCGGCAGTCCGGGTTGATTAACGCGATTGATAAAGCTCTAGGCCACATGGCGTTGACAGGATCCCCAGGTTCCGCATAGAGTCAAAGCGGTAAAACCGCAATCGAAGGTCTTTGTACGCGCGTCCGTGCTCACGAACGAGCACCGCACTCGTAAAGGAGGAGTCATTCATGGACGGTTGTATCCAGAAGATTCGAAGCTGGAGTGCCACGCATACATCGGGGGGTGTGAGTATCCTTCTTGGTCGCTCCAAGCGCGGCCTGATGATGGCTCTTGTTGGCCTGCTTGCGATTACCGGAATGGGTGGGTCGACCCTCGCTGCCGAACTGGTTATCGCTGTCAACAGCCCGACCCCCACGGCGGATCCCTCCATCGGGAGCAGCGTCCCGCACCAGCGCATCCTCACGGCGACCTACGAGACCTTGTTGGCTATCGATCCGGAAAGCAACGAGCTTGCCCCGCATCTGGCGACCGCCTGGAGCGCGAACGACGAGCGGACGTCGTACTTGGTCACCCTGCGTGAGGGTGTGACCTTCCACGATGGCGCCACCTTCGACGCGAGCGCCGTGAAGGCCGCCTTCGAGCGCACTATGACGATAGGGCAAGGCGAGGCGTACCTCATCTCAAGTATCGAAGGAATCGTAGTCGAGAGCCCAACCCAGGTGCGCTTCAACCTGAAGCAGTCCCAGCCGGAGTTCATTTTCGCTCTGACCCGCATGTTCATCATGAGCCCGAAGGCCACTGTTGAGCACGAGGTAGACGGTGACCTTGCTCGCGGCTGGTACGCGACCAACACGGCCGGCACGGGTCCTTACCGAATCACCGAGTGGGTCGACGGCCAACGCTACGTTTTGGACCGCTTCGATGACTACTGGCGCGGTTGGGAAGGTCAGCACCTCGACCGGATCACCTTCCGGATTGTCATTGAAGGCGCCACGCAGCGGCTCCTGCTTGAGTCCGGCGAAGTGCACGTGGCCGAGAACATCGTCCAGGAAGACGTCAGGAACCTCGAGAGAAACCCGGGTATCCAGGTCATCCGCAACAGCTCTCCACGCCCGTTCTACATCTCGTTCAACACGCAGCGTTCACCACTCGACGATGTACGGGTGCGCAAAGCCATTGCCCTAGCCCTCGATTACGAAGCTGCTTTAGAGATCGGCCTGGCAGGCTTTGGCTCGCCGATGCGAGGCCCCGTGCCAGCTCAGTTCCCGGGATTCGACGACACAATTGCCCCCGCCGAGATGAACCTGGAAGAGGCCAGAACGCTCTTAGCGGAAGCGGGGTACCCGAACGGCGGATTCGATCTTACGTTCCTCTACCTGGAACACTGGACGTTTGAGCGTTCAGTGGGCCTGCTGCTCCAGGAGGCGCTCGCGGAGCTCGGCATCGGGCTCGGGGTCGAGGGGCAGCCGTGGGCAACCATGACGGCACGGATGTCTGATCACGCGAACGCCCCGGACCTGGTCATGTACGCCCAGACGACGGCGACCCCGTCGGCGTTCACGATCTTGGACCCCATGTACAGATCAACAAGCAACCACTGGTCTCACTTCTGGTACGACAACCCCGAGGTGGATCGCTTGCTGGCCGCCGCCGCTACCGAGGTCGACGATAACCAGCGCAGTGAAATCTACAAGGAGATTCAACAGATTATCGTGGCCGATCAACCCGCCATGTTCGTCTTCAGCCAAGACGAGGTAGTGACCATGCGCACCAACGTTCATGGCTACAGGCCGCAGATGACTTGGAGCAAGGTACTCAACTGGTATGACCTCTACATCGAGTAAGTGGCGGCCCGAGGGTTGTGATGAGGCATTGGGCTGAAGCTAGCGTGATGGCTGGCCGCTGCGCCTTCGGGGCGCAGCGGCCAGCGGACGGCACAGGCCTACCGGCGCGCTGCGACCGCAGAAGTGGCCCGTAGCCCATGCTGACCACTATTGCGAGGCGCGTCCTCGTGCTGCCGCTAATGCTCTTGGGTGTAACGCTGCTCACTTTCATCGTGACCAACGTCATCCCAGCCGATCCTGCCCGGGTGGCGGCCGGCCTCAACGCCCCCGAAGAGCAGGTGGCACGCCTGCGGAGTGAAATGGGTATTGACCAACCCGTTGTCGTACAGTTCTGGCGCTACCTATCCAACCTTACGCAGGGGAACTGGGGCATGTCAGCCGTAAGCCAGCGGCCCGTTCTCCCCGACATTCTGGCAGCGTTGCCCGCGACCTTAGAGATCCTGCTCATCGCAACTATTGGTTTCATCCTGGTAGGCATACCGTTCGGGGTCCTCGTTGGAACGGCTTCCTCCAAGTTCGGGGCGGTGGCATCCAGCGTGGTTGCTTATCTAGGAATGGCGTTCCCTATCTTCTGGCTTGGGTTGATGTTGCAAGTGCTGTTCTATCGGGAGCTGGCGTGGTTGCCCGCGGTGGGTCGTATTGGCTCGGGAGTTGAGATACCGCCGTCGATGACGGGCTTCTACACTGTCGACGCGATCTTGGCTGGCAACTGGGCCGCTCTGGGAAGCTCCTTGCGCCACCTGGCCCTCCCCGTCATAAGTCTCGTCGTGGCCCGGTTTGCGGTAACCGCCCGGTTCGTAGCAGCTGGCATGCAAGATGCGATGCGCACCGACTATGCCCGCACGGCCAAGGCCAAAGGTGTATCCAACGCTGCAGTGATAGTCAGGCATGCCCTGCGCAATGTGCTGATTCCAGTGAACACGATGATCGGGCTGCAGTTCGGGTGGCTCCTCTCCGGAAGCATCCTCATTGAAGCCATCTTTTCTTGGCCCGGGATTGGTTGGTATGCCTGGCGCTCCGTGGTCTCCCTCGACTTTCAACCCATTGTCGGGGTAACCCTGGTGTTCTCCGCAGCCTTCGTCATCGTCAACTTATTTACAGACCTAATGTACGGCGTCCTGGATCCGCGCATCTCGGACCAGCGGAGCGGCTGATGGGGAGCGTAGCCTCAAGCTCTGGGAGCGTTACCTCCACCCCGCGTAGAAGGCCCCGGTACCTGCGACACGGGCTACTTTCGACATATGCAGCTGCGCTATTACTCTTCGTCGCAATCCTACTTTTCGGCCCCGTCCTGTATGGGGTTAACCCAAACAAACTCAACATCCGCGCCACGTCAAAGCCGCCCAGCGTCGAGCACCCGCTGGGAACCGACAACCTCGGGAGAGACCTTCTGGCGAGAGTCCTGTATGGCGGGAGGCTCTCACTCTTGGCGGGCCTTGGGGTCGTGGTGATTGGCGGAGTGGTGGGCACAACGGTCGGTTTCCTCGCGGGCTATTACGGGGGCCGCGTCGACTTCATTCTCATGCGCATCACTGACCTGTTCCTGGGCTTCCCGGCGCTGATTCTGGCCATCGCGCTGGCGGCGGCGCTTGGCGCAGGACTCATGCAGGGCGTAATAGCTGCCGGCGCCGTGTGGTGGCCTGGCTTCGCTCGCTTGGTGCGGGGCCAGGTGCTGGGTGTGAAGAGCTTGGAGTTTGTCGAGGCCGCTAGGGCCCTCGGCGCGCGCGATCAACGCATCATGGGCCGCCACATCTTTCCCGCGGTAGTGGGGGAGATGACCGTGAAAGCCACGCTGGATCTCGGTCTGGCAATCCTCTTCGTTGCCAGCCTCGGATTCCTAGGGCTGGGTGCAAGACCTCCAACGGCCGAGTGGGGAACGATGATTGCGGAGGCGCGACCCTACATCCTCGACTACTGGTGGACGGGGTTCTTCCCCGGAGTGGGAATAGCGATAACGGTCATCCTTTTCAATCTGCTAGGTGATGCGCTGCATCCGGTGCTAGGTAGGCAACGGCGATGAGCATAGTTCGTGCCACTAGGAGGCAATAGACATGAACGAACGTGTACGTGTACTTCTTATCGGCGCAGGAGAACTTGGTGGCAACGTCCTCGAGCTACTTGCGCGCGTACCCGGAATGGCTCCCATGACGGTGGCCGACACCAATGCAGACTGGGGCAGGCGCAAGACGAACTCGGCGATAGAAGGAGCCTCCTACGCGGGTCTCTATCCGGAGATCAGTTTCGAATCGCTCGATCTTCTTGATATCGACCGCACCGCTGAGTTAATCGCCCGCCTTAAGCCTGCTGTCATCTACAACAGCACTTCACTGCAGTCATGGTGGGTGGTTAACGAGCTGCCACCTGAAGTAAACAAGAAGCTCTACCGGGACAAGTGTGGTTTAGGCCCGTGGATATCCATGCATCTGGCCCTGGCGTACAAGCTCATGCAGGCGGTCCAGGCCTCAGGGGTTGACACCTTGGTGATAAACGCCGCCTATCCGGACGTCACTAACCCCAGCCTGGGGCGCAAAGGGCTAGCTCCTGCCGTCGGCATCGGCAACAGCGACCTGATAGTCCCATATGTCAAGAAGGCGACCTCCGAGCAACTCGGTGTCCCCATGCGAGAAGTACAAGTGGAGCTTATCGCCCATCACTACCACACCTACTACTGGTGCAGAACAGGCGAAGGATACGACGCCCCTCACCATCTACGCGTAATCGCCGGAGGAGTAGACGTAACCGGAGAACTTGGTGACATGCGAGAGTTCATCGCGTCGCTACCTAAGCACGGCATGCGGCCGGCAGGCCGACACGGTCAGTTCGTCGTGGCCTCGTCCTCGGCGAAGAACATCTTGGCGATGTTGCTCGATACCAAAGAATTGACGAACGCACCAGGACCCCAAGGGCTGGAAGGTGGATACCCTGTGCGCCTAGGGCGCAAGGGCGCAGAAGTTGTTGTGCCCGAGGGCATGACCTTGGAGGCCGCCCGGGAGCTCAACCTTCAGGCTCAGGTGTACGACGGGGTGCAGGAGATTCTTGATGACGGGACTGTAGTCATGACTCCCGAGTCGTTCCAAACGTTCCAGGAGTTGTTCGACATCGACTCCAACTCTGTTAAGCCAGAGACCGCTTACGAGCAGGCGATGGACTTACGGGCACGCTTCCTTGCATTCGCTAGACAGCATGGAGTGACGGTTTAGTACAGCAACTGAATAAGTACTACTGGGACGCCAAGGATGAGTTAGGACCTCTGCTTGGTCGCCTGCAAGTTAGAGGGGCGTCAGGTTCCCAAGCAATTCTTCTCCCAACAAATCCCTAGGCTCTACTCGCTCCCATACTAAAGTTGGCTACCCTGAGCGGCTCTAGGTTTTGGGCCGCTCAGGTGGGTTACAGACTCGATTGGCGCTACTAAGCTCTTTGAGAGGGCTTGGTCCTCAGCCTTCTGGGATTTGTGGGCAAAGCCCTGGACCCCGGTTTCTAGACAGGCCCCTTAGGTGGAAGCGTTAGGCTTCCTGAAAGGGGTTTGGCATGAAGAGGAAGCGTCGGAATCACTCGCCGGAGTTCAAGGCCAAGGTGGCATAGGAGGCGGCGCGCGAGGAGAAGACCCTGGCGGAGCTATCGCGCGAGTACGGTGTGCACGCGACCCAGATCGGGGCTTGGAAACGCCAGTTGCTGGAGGGCGCCTCGGGCCTGTTCACGCCGGCGGCGGAGCGCAGCCGCGACGGCGAGGCGGACGCCAAGGAGCTCCTGGCGAAGATCGGGGAGCTCACCATGGAGCGCGATTTTTTGTCCAGAGCGCTGAAGCGCTGAGCTCCCAGGAACGCCGGACCTTGATCGACAAGGAGCACGCGCTGAGCGTGACGCGGCAGTGCGAGCTGCTGAAGGTCAACCGTTCCAGCGTCTACTACCATCCGGTGGCGGTGCCTACCGAGGACCTGGCGGTGATGCGCGCGCTGGACGAGGTCCACCTGCGCAGGCCGTTCCTGGGCAGCCGGCGGCTGGTGGACGAGCTCAGCAAGCAGGGCCTCGCCGTCAACCGCAAGCGCGTGCTGCGCCTGATGGGCGTGATGGGCATCAGCCCCATCTACCCGAAGCCCAGGACCACCAGGTGGGGTGCTGGCGCGGGGCACCGGGTCCACCCCTACCTGCTGGACGGGCTCGTCATCGAGCGCCCGAATCACGTGTGGGCCGCGGACATCACCTACATCCCCATGGCCAGGGGCTTCTGCTACCTGGTCGGCATCATCGACGTGTACAGCCGCCGCCTGCTCGCCTGGCGCCTGAGCAACAGCATGGACGTGCGCTTCTGCCTCGAGGCGCTGGAGGAAGCCCTGGAGCGTTTCGGGCGGCCGGAAACCATGAATACGGACCAGGGCAGCCAATTCACCTCGAGGGCCTTCACCAGCGCCCTGGAGGCGCAGGGCGTCAAGATCAGCATGGACGGCAAGGGCAGTTGGCGCGACAACGTCTTCATCGAGCGTTTCTGGTGGAGCGTCAAGTACGAGCACGTCTACCTGCACGCTCACCACGACCTGAGAGCCGCGAGAGAAGGGATCGGAACCTACATCGGGTACTACAACCGCGAACGGCAGCACAGCAGCATCGGCAAGCTCACACCAGTGGAGGCCTATGAAAGGAACCTGCCGCTTGCCGCATTATCGGCTCCGCCCCCTGCTGGCTTGTCCGTTGGCCCTGCCGCGTTGGGGTCGTGGTAACACTTAGGAACTAAGGGAAGCCTGTCGAAGAACGGGGTCCACCGCTAACCACCCGCGTGCGGCGCTTCAGTTCCTGATTGAAGCGCTCCAGGCCGTTAGTCGAACGGATGCGCCGCCGATGAGGCTCCGGGAACGAGAAGCACGCCAACGTCGCCTCGATACCGACCTCGATCCATTCAGCCACCGCCGGATGGGAGGCGCTCCAACGCTCAACCACGCCCCTAGCGGCGTCCAGCGCCCAATCCCGGTCGGGCGCGGCGTAGATCGCCTTCAGGTCGCTCGTGAGGGCCGCCTGATGCTTCCTCGCCACCTTGCCGCGCGCGTTGCGAAGGAAGTGCACCTGGCAACGCTGCCAAGATGCGCCCTGGAAGTGGCGCTGGATGGCGGCAACTAGCCCTTTGTGGTCGTCGCTGGTCACGAGCTGCACCCCGTGCAGGCCGCGCTCCTTCAGGCGCCGGAAGGGCGCGTCGTAGGTCGCCTCCGACTCGCTGTCAGCCACGTCCACCGCCAACAGCTCGCGCTGCCCATCGCTCCTTACGCCCTTCACCACCAGCACGCCCTGGCTCACTAGCCGGCCATCCACCCTGACGTGCTCGTACCTGGCGTCCACCATCAGGTACGGGTAGGCCACTTCGTCCAGGCGCCGCTCGCGCCACGCCGCCAAGTCAGTATCGAGCTGGCCGGCGAGGCGACTCACCGTCGACTTGCTGAAGCTCGTGCCGCACAGCACCTCGGTGATGTCCTTCACCTTCCGCGTGCTCACGCCCTCGATGTACATCTCCATCAGCGACAGCACCAAAGCCTTCTCGCTGCGCTGGTACCTATCGAAGAGCTCCGTCTTGAAGGTGCCCTCCCGGTCCATCGGAATCAGCAGGTGCAGCGTGCCCACGCGCGTCTTGAACTGCCGGCCGCGGTAACCGTTGCGGTAACCGCGCCGCTCCTCGGTTCGCTCATGCGGGTCGGCGCTCAGGTGCAGCGTGATCTCCTCCTCCAGCAGCCGCTGCAGCGTCGACTGCACGATGTCGCGCAGGAAATCGGGTTGGTCTACCAGCGCCTCACGCAAACGCGCCGACAAAGCACTATCCTTCAGTTGAGTCATCGTTCACTCCGTTCCAGGGTTGTGTCCACTTCCCATTTTGGAGGAGCGATGGCTCCTATCTCTCACGAGAAAGTCGCAGAGCCACCTAATTTACAGAGGATACGGGGCGCTATCTGATTACATTTCCAGTCTACCTTCTACCCAGTAGATTGGGAATGGCCGCAGTTGTGACACAGCGTAATGAGTTCCCGTACTGAATCAGGGCGCATTGGTCGTGCTTCACGACACCATCTTTCTCATGTCGGGCCTCCGCCCTTGCCAAGGGCTTCAAAGTGATGAGGCAATCCCACAGAGCGCCCACGAATATTGGCTGATGGATGAACATTGGATATTGTGTCAACACTGCCTTACACGCAGCTCCTGACGCCGGACCCGACTCTCATCTCAGCCCCCCGATATGGCTGGGTGTCCGACGCGCTCATACTCGCCAGAAAAGGTCACGTTTACGCCCCCACAGGCCAGGTTGTCTTGGACAGTCAGGCTCGTGCCCCGCCGCTCGATAGTGATCTCGCACCTACCGTCGCGAATACGAAAAACTTGGCCGTCTGCCTCGATGACCTGGTGAAAATCTCCGGTATGCGCACCTGGGGGATCAACCGCTCGGTTAACCCAGAGCGCAAAGCCTTGTACTTCGAACTTTCCGCCTGGAAGAGTGAGGATGTTGATTTCGGCTCCCGAAGCGCCATCGTGAAAGCCTAGAGTCGCATACCGTCCATCCGCGACGCCTGGGTTGGCCCATGGCTGTCGTTCCAGGTGTGTTTCCATCAGAAACGTCGTCAGCGCGGCGGCCGATTCCACGGCCAAGCGTGCGTGGCGGGGCTTAACGCCTCGCCAGCGACCGTCCTTGCCGTGCCCGGTTCCGTAGTCACGGCGCAGCTCGTTGATGCCGTCGGAGATGGTCATCAGGTTGCTGAGCAGACGACGGATGATGTCCGCGCCCTTCGCGGCGTTGGGGATGTCATCTGGCATGAGGTTGAGCTCCGCCGCCGCCTCGCGGATCAGTCGGGGCATCGTTGGGCTGTCGTCTACAGGCTTTCCCCGCTGATGAAGGATGGTCTTGCATACCGCCTCGATGAGTTCCTTAGCCGTGCCGATCGCTAGGGCCGGATCGGAGTTGACGGCGTTTCGCATCCGCTTGAGGTACAGACTCAAGTGGGCGGCGTCCATCCTCGTAGACCGGTCGGCAAGCGTCTCGAACGTAGAATCGCCCGCAGAATCTGGCGCAATGACCTTCTTACCCTCGACCTCAACGCCATCGCGCCGCAAAGCCCTAACGAGGCCAGACGCGGTCTCTTCCGGTGAAGATTCCAGAACTTCTTCGACGACCTCAAGGAGGGAGCGGACATCGGTGGGGCTATTCACGTTCAAGCGCGCGTAATACTGTTCAACTCGGAATCTTCTCTGCCCTGTGACATCTGGATTGGCGGTTTCGTCGCGCTCTAGCGAGGCGCTCTCAAAGAGGTTGTCGATCTCAGCTAACGTCCATCCCACCAGGTGTTCCCGCAGGGCGTTGAGCGTCCATCGAGTCAGTCGCATGGTTCATGCTCCCTACCTAGGTGCCTGCACCAATGTTACCCATTGGCTGCAAACAACAGGCCCGCTCACGCTCGATGTAGAATTCCGCCGATCACAACAAGATTTCTACGCTCAGAGCGCACCGAGACGGATGCGTTCCATGTCGGTTCAAACTCATTCCCCTAAGGAACAGGTCGTCACACCAAGAATAGGGGCACTCGGGGGCCCAGCTGGCCGCTAATCAGCCACCCATCACCTCATGTAAGCGCCAAGGTGGCGGCAGGTGCTTGGAGCCCTGGACCCCATTCTTAGACAGGCTTCCCTTGGTTCCTAAGTGTTACCACGACTCCAACGGTGCAGGGCCAGAGGCCAAGCCAGCAGGGGGCGGAGCCGATAATGCGGCAACCGGCAGGTTCTGCTCGTAGGCCTGAACGGGCGTGAGCTTGGCGAGGCTCGTGTGCTGCCGTTCGTGGTTGTAGTACTCGATGTAGGTCCCGATGCCCTGCCGGGCGACGCGCAGGTCGTCGTAGGCGTGCAGGTAGACGTGCTCGTATTTCAGGCTCCACCAGAAGCGCTCGATGAACACGTTGTCGCGCCACGCGCCCTTGCCGTCCATGCTGATCTGTATGTTCTGGGCCTCCAGAACGCTCGTGAAGGCCTTCGAGGTGAACTGTCTGAGTTCAACCGGTCGATGCAACACCTTCTTGTTGGAGTGATTGTAGCTGCTCGTTGAATACCTCTGTAGGGGTCTTCCAGTTGAGGACTCTTCGGGGGCGGTTGTTCAGCGTGAAGGCCACGGCTTCGAGGTCCTCGGCTGACCATCTCGACAGATCGGTGCCTTTGGGAAAGTACTGCCTTAGCAGCCCGTTCGTGTTCTCGTTCGTGGCCCGCTGCCAGGGTGAGCGCGGGTCGGCGAAGTACACCTTCGTGCCGGTGTCCAGAGTGAATTGGGCGTGCGCCGTTAGTTCCTTGCCGCGATCCCAGGTGAGCGTCTTACGGAGCTGATCGGGCAACTTCGTGATCGACGCGGTTAGGGCTGCGTTCATGGCGGCCGCGCCGTAACCGCCTAGTGCGGGCCCGTTCTTCACCGCTGGCTTCTCACCCCAGCCTTCCAGCCGCGGTAAGTGCACCAACAGCGTGGAGCGACTCTTGCGTTCCACCAGGGTGCCGATCGCGGAGCGGCCAGTACCGATGAGGAGATCTCCCTCCCAATGCCCGGGAACGGCGCGATCAGATGCTTCGGCTGGCCGCTCGGAAATCACCACATCCGCAGTGATATGCCCCTGCGGCTTGTTACGTAATCGTTCCCGCGGTCGCCGTAACGCGCGCCCGGTGCGCAGGCACGCGACCAGCTCCCGCTTGAGCGCGCCACGACCCTCGATGAACAGGGCTTGGTAGATCGCCTCGTGACTGATCCGCATGGACTCATCATCAGGGAAATCGACCTTCAGCCGTTGAGAGATCTGCTCCGGGCTCCACGAGAGCGACCAGCGCCGGTCAGCCCGATGCGGCTTGTTCAACCCCTTCCACGCTGGCGGTGTGGGTCCGGCAACGCTCGTGCCATCAGGCCGCCGAACATCCCCACTGAGCCGTTCTTGTACGTACTCCCGCAACCGGGTGTTGATTACGAGCTTCGCTATCTTGGGGCGCTTCGCGGCCTGCTGCGCCTTCCACTGAGCCACCAGCGCCCGATACTCGGGCTTCCCGGCGCGGGTAGCGGCGTTACGGCGCACCTCCCGCGAGATAGTACCGGCGTCACGCCCAATACGGCGCGCGATCTCACGAATACCAACATCCTGCGCACGTAACAGCGCGATCTCCTCACGCTCAGCGAAGGACAGGTAACGCCTCGAGGGTTCAACCAGGCTCAACGGCGGCATGCCACCAGCATGCCGGAACCACCGCACCCCCACCGGCGCTGACACGCCTACGGCCGCCGCCGCCTCAACCGTGGTGTTCCCCGACGCGATCAGCCGCCAGAACTCACGCTGCACCGCACGGGACGGTTCCGGCCGGCCCGGTGACCGCATCGGCGGCCGTAACGCCCGATCCGCCGCCCACTGCCTCCGAACCCCAACCGGAACCTCAGGCAACTGCTTCCCCGACTGGCCCATCTAGCACCTCCACAACCGAGATGTTGCGACGACCACTTGAATCCGCCCTGGCTGCCCTGGTCGCTGTTGAAGATCCCCGGCCGCCCGAAACGCTCCAGAGCCTCCCCCAGGGCGTCAAGGCAGAAGCGCGCGTCCATGCTGTTCGATAGCCGCCAGGCGAGCAACCGGCGGCTGTACACGTCGATGACGCCCACCAGGTAGGCGAAACCCCGCACCATGGGGATGTAGGTGATGTCGGCGGCCCACACCTGGTTCGGGCGGTCGATAACGAGCCCGTCCAGCAGGTAGGGGTAGACCTTGTGCCCCGCTCCGCGCCCTGGTTTGCTGGTCTTAGGCTTCGGGTAGATGGGGCTCAGGCTCATCACGCGCATCAGGCGCAGCACGCGCTTGCGGTTGACGACGAACCCCTTGTCAGCGAGTTCACCCACCAGGCGCCAGCTACCCAGGAACGGCCTGAGCAGGTGGATCTCGTCCAGGGCGCGCATGACCTTCAGGTCCTCGGTCGGCACCGGCGCCGGCTGGTAGTAGACGCTTGCGCGGTTGACCTTCAGCAGCTCGCACTGCCGCGTGACCGGCAACTCGCTCTCCTTGTCCATCAAGGCTCTTCGCTCTGGTGGGCTCAGCGCTTCAGCGCTCTGGACAAAAAATCGCGCTCCATGGTGAGCTCCCCGATCTTCGCCAAGAGCTCCTTGGCGTCAGCCTCGCTGTCGCGGTTACGCTCCGCCGCCGGCGTGAACAAGCCCGAGGCGCCCTCCAAGAGCTGCCGCTTCCAGGCTCCGATCTGGTTGGCGTGCACCCCGTACTCGCGCGACAACTCCGCGATGGTCTTCTCCTCGCGCGCCGCCTCCAAGGCGACCTTGGCCTTGAACTCCGGCGAGTGATTCCGACGCTTCCTCTTCATGCCAAACCCCTTTCGGGAAGCGTACCGCTTCCCACCTAAGGGGCCTGCCTAGATTCCGGGGTCCACCGCTTGGGGCAGCGATTCAGGGTGAACTGGAGAGTATTTCTATTCGTTCAGGCTGAGATCCGAATTTGTGAAGCTCTCGGAGAATCTTTGCGCCTCGATAAGAGCGGGCTCTTGATTTGCTTCTATGACTTGGCCATT
>CALCHY010000366.1 GCA_937907415.1 uncultured Trueperaceae bacterium | reverse complement strand
ATACGAGATATTGGCGTGACTGGAGTTCAGACGTGTGCTCTTCCGATCTTCACCGTCATCGCGGCTGTGGCTGCGGCGGTCGCCACCTGGAAGGGGAGGCACCACCTCAGCGCCATCCTGGCGCTCGCCAGCATGGCCGGCCTCATGTACTTCGGGCTCAACATGTGGACGCAAGCACAAGGACAGAGCGACCCCAGCATCGTCGTACGCGTCCACTTCGCCGCCGCCTACTGGCTTTCCTACCTAACGCTCCTCGCCGGCATGTTGGTCCCCCACTACCTGTTTCGAGAAAGCCCCCAGCAACTCGAGACGCGAGCCGCGCCAGGGACGCTTAGCCGCCCTGAGCCGCCGACGGGGTAACACCACACCAACCCAGATGACAGCGCGCCGGGTGAACGAACTCCCGGCGCGCTGCACATGGACACTACACGGATCACTGACAGGGAGAACTACGAACCGCTAAACTGGCACTATCCGCCAGGAACATCAAAAACCGGTGGAGCCCGCAGTAACTAGAGAGAAGATTGGCGCGAACAACGAATAAGCCAGCCAACCTACCATCAAACCAAGCACTAATATTAGTGCAGGTTGTAGTAAACTGACCAAACGCGACGCTGCTGCCGCAACCTCCCTATCGTAAAACAACGTAACCTTTTCCAACATCCGCGGCAGGTCCCCCGACTCCTCACCCACACCCACCATCGCCACGAACAGGCTCGAGAACGCCCCCGAAGCGCCGAACGCATCCTTCAGGCCCTTACCGCGCTCAACCTCAGCGCGCACATCCTGCAGGCGACGCTTCAAGAACCAGTTCTGACTCGACCCGGCCGCCAACTCCAACCCCATCACCACAGACGCACCCGAGTTCACCGCCGCAGCCAAAGTAGAAGCCAACGTAGCCATCTCACCCTGCTGCGCCAAACTCCCCAACACCGGCACGCCCAAGAACCACTCCCCGAACACCTCACGCCCACGACGCGAACGCATCACCAACCACCACACCAACCCCAAAACCGCGAACGGCAACACCAACAACAGAGTGTTCTCCTGCACGAACTCAGACATGCTCACCAGAAACTGCGTCGCCGCCGGCAAATCACTACCGAAGCTCTCCAACACCCCCGCGAACTGCGGCACCACGAAACGCAAAAGCGCGAACGTCACCACAAGACCAATCACAAGCACGCTAATCGGGTAGATCATCGACCCGACGATCTTCGAACGCGTCTCAGCCACCTTCTCCAAATGATCCGCCACCCGCTCGAGCGCGCCGTCCAGATCACCCGTCGCTTCACCCACCTTGAGCATCTGCACGTAAAAGTCCCCGAACGTATCAGGGTGGCGCGAGAGCGCCTCAGAGAACGTCACCCCGCCGCGCACATCGGCAGCCAACGCCCGCAACACGCGCCGAGCGCCAGGCGGCACCGGCTGATCAGCCAACACCCCCAACGCAACCGCCAAATGCGTACCCGAAGAGATCACGGTAGCCAACTGCCTAGTGATAAGCGGCAACAGCTTCTTCGGCACGCCGCCCGCGAGCGCGCCGGCGGCTACGCCTTTCTGTGTGACGTCGAAGGAGTTCACGCCCCTGGCGGCTAGGCGGTCGTGAGCTGCCGCTTCGTTAGGCGCATCAATGGTGCCGCTCGTGACGCGGCCGGACTGGTCGTAAGCACGGTAAGTGAACGTAGGCATCGTACTCATAGTTTAGGCCAGATAGAGCATGAAAAGGGTAGAATCCAGAATATGAGTCTGGCCGCGACCACGCCCACCACGCCCCCAACGACCGCGGAAACACCGCCCCGAATCGACCCCAACGCAATCGACGCGCTCACTCGCGACAACGCCATCCAACACCAGGTCGTCCCCACAAGCATCAGTGGCGACAGCCTGACCGTGCTCACCAGCGAACCCCGCAACTTACGCAAGATCACCGCGCTCGAGAACGTCACGCGCCGCCGCATCACCCCCCAGTACGCCACCCCCACCCAGATCACGGAACTCATCCAACAGCACTATCCGGAATCCGGCCAAGGCCTCCGCCTTGATGAGGAAAGCGGGAACGAAGCTCCTGCGGAGCAAACGGAAACCGTCGACGAAGTAGACAGCGCCGCCGTTCACAACATCAACACCCTCATCGCCAAAGCGCTCGAGCAACGCGCCAGCGACATCCACATCGAAACCGGAGAGGGCGACGTCAGCGTGCGCTACCGCATCGACGGGCGCCTACTGCCCACCGCCACCCTCCCAGCCCGCATGGCCAGGAGCCTAGTCGCACGCGTCAAGGTGCTCGCCGGCCTAGACATCGCCGAACGCCGCCTCCCCCAAGACGGCCGCATCGCCTTCAGGTGGGACGGCAAGAACGCCGACCTCCGCGTCAGCACCAGCCCCACCATCCACGGCGAACGCGTCGTCATGCGCGTCCTCCAAAAGGCCCGCGCGCTCGTCGAGATCGAACAACTCAACTTCAGCTCCCGCAACCTCGACACCTTCAAGAACCTCATCCACAACCCCTACGGGATGTTCCTCATCACCGGCCCCACCGGCAGCGGCAAGAGCTACACCCTATTTAGCGTCCTCAAGCGCCTATCCCAACCCGAAGTCAACATCATGACCATCGAAGACCCCGTCGAGTACGAACTGCCCGGCGTCAACCAAGCCCAACTCAACGAACGCGCCGGCTTCACCTTCGACACCGCCCTACGCGCCTACCTACGCCAAGACCCCGACATCATCATGGTCGGCGAGATCCGCGACACCCAAACCGCCCGCACCGCCACCGAAGCCGCCCTCACCGGCCACCTACTCCTCGCCACCGTCCACACCAACGACGCCGCCAGCGCCCCCGGCCGACTCATCAAAATGGGCGTCGAAAGCTACAACCTCGCCGCCAGCCTCCTCGGCGTCCTCGCACAACGCCTCGTCAGACGCGTCTGCCCCCACTGCACCACCGAACAAGCCCCCAACCCCCACACCCCCAAACGCCTCCGCCTCGACCTCGACCCCAACACCCCCCTCAAAGTCGGACGCGGCTGCGACAAATGCAACCACACCGGCTACTACGGCCGCCTCGCCATCCACGAACTCATGAGCATCACCCCCCAAATCGAAGACGGAATCGGCGAAAACGCCACCACCCAAGAACTCCGCGAGCTCGCGCTACAGGACGGCATGAGCACCTTGCGTCAGGACGGCGTAGAGAAGGCCCTAGCTGGCCTCACCACGCTCGAAGAGGTCCTCGCCACCACCCTCGAGTAAGGACGACCCACATGAAGCCACGACTCACCACCATCGCCCTCGCCACCATCGCCATCAGCGGCGGCGCGCTCGCGCAGATCGAACCGCTCACCTGCCACGGGCCTGGCGCCACCCACGACTGCCTCACCACCCTGCAGCCCCTAGATGCCCTCGCCGCCGCCAGCCTCACGCAACACGACCCCATCAGAACCGCGGAGCTCCTACTCGAACGCGGTGACACCCCCGCGGCGCACGTTGAACTCATGGGCGCCATCACCACCGCCCCCAGCGAGCAACGCGCGGAACTCTACTTCCTGCTAGGCGTCACAGAGTCGCGGCTCGGAAACCATCTGGCTGCCACTCACGCCTTCGGTAGCGTGCACCCCGCCACGTTCGCCAGCCGCTACAACCAGGCGATCACCAGAGCCAAGGCCGACGACCTCTCCGGCGCGCAGCTTGTGCTCGAGCGCCTCCTCGCAGACACCCTCAAGGCACGCCACGACATCACCAACCTCCAAGAGCTGTCCGAAGCCGAAGAACTCGAACCGAGCACGCTGGAAGCCGTCACCCTCATTCTCACTACTGCAGCAACCTTCCATTACATGAACGAGACACCCCTAAACGCCGTCAACACCCTCGAGCAACTCCTAAAGGTCGCACCCCGAACGCCAGAACTCACCTGGCTTGAAGCTACCGCCCTTCTAGACCTACTTCCCGGTGACGGCGCGGTGCTCTACGCCCAACGAAGCCTAAAGGAAGGTACACGCGACCTGTTCCTGGGCCGCGCCTACGCCAAGGCCCAGATGCACGACTACGCCCAGCAGCACTACTACGCCGCCGCCCAACAAGCCATCAAGACAAGCGACGCAGCCGCACTAACCGAGATCGCCGGCTTCTACGCCACCAACGACCAATGGGAACAAGCCGGCCACGCCGCCACCGAAGCCCTCCGCTTCGACCCCACAAACCACCAAGCCCGCACCCTCCACGCGCTCGCGCTCGAGAACCAAGGGAACCCCACTGAGGCGGCAGCTGCGTACCGCACGGCCCTGCAGCGCGGTGCTGACCCCATCAGCACCAACACGCGCCTCGCCATGACCCTCGCGACCATCAACGACCACGCGGGCGCCATGGCGGCCGCTGAGGCTGCTCTGTACGCCGCCGACGCGCACCCAATGACCAGCAGCGGCGCCGCCGACATGAGCCCCGAAGGCGTCTACGCGCTCCTCGCGCTCCTAGCCAACAGCCACTACGCGCTAGGCGAACTCCCCGAAGCGCTCGCGTACGCTGACGCCGCCACCACCAACCCCCACAGCACGCCCGACATGAGCCAGTTCGCCGGCGACCTCGCAATGACGCAAGGCGACCCCACCGCCGCCCTAACCCACTACGCCAACGCCGACCAAAGCGACCCCAACGTCGCCAGAGCCACCTACCACGCGCACCTCCAACTCGAGCAGTACCCAGCCGCCCGCGACGCCGCCCAAGCCCTCAACAGCCAGGCTGGAGAGGCGCTACACCTCATCGCCTGGACGTACGCCCTGCAAGGCGACATGCGCGCAGCGCACCAAGCATGGCAACGCGCCGCCCAAACCGACTACGCACCCGCCCAACAGATCCTCGAGCGGATCAACTAACCACCCATGGAACGCGGCCACAAACTCACAAGCCACGGCGCGAGCTTCGTGCTACCCACGCTCCTCTACAGCCTCCTACTCAGCCTCGCGCTCGGCCTCCACACCCTCATTCACACCAACTGGAGCGTCAGCCTCCCCATCGGCGTCGCCCTGATAGCGTTCATCAACTTCCTGCACAACCGGCAACACCGCTGGGACCTCACCAGCGAGCAAATAATCGCGCGCACCGGCATCCTCGTCCGCCGAACCCAAGTCATCAGGCTCGACCGCATCACCGACATAACCGTCCACACGCCCCTCCTCGCCAGCCTCTTCGGCACCGGCGCTGTCCTGATCAGCACCGCCGGCAGCGACGAAACCGAACTAACGGTCTTCAGGCAACACCAAGCCAACAAGATAGAAGCGCAAATCGCAAGAGCGAAGAGAGCGTACACGGCCTCAAACCCCAGAGGCACCCACGCCCCGTAAAGGAAACCCGAATGTCAACCGCTCCCGCGATCCCCCAAACGCCCCTCACCCTCCTAGAAGGCCCCCAAACCTTCCAGGTGT
>CALCHY010000365.1 GCA_937907415.1 uncultured Trueperaceae bacterium | reverse complement strand
TGACCGTCAAGCGCTGCCCGTTCGGGAGGCTGACGTCGTTCTTGAGCAGGTGATCTGCTATGCGCCTGCAGGCGACCTGCGCGTGCGGGTAGCGCGAGAAGAACTCCCGGTTCTTCTCCTCGACGCGCGGATAGGTTGCCCGGTAGACGTCGTCTGCCTGACGCGTGAGGGACGGGATGCCGCCCGTGATGAGCGCCGCTTGCAGGCCGTCCGGCGCCGCAGACAGATAGCGCAGCACGCAGAAGCCGCCGAAGCTCTGGCCCAAGATGCTCCAGCGCTCGTCGCCTATGAGCTGGCGCCGGAGGATCTCGGCGTCAGCCACGATGGCGTCCGCGCGGAACAGCGCCAGGTACTCCGCCTGCTCCGTCGGACTCCCGCGCTTGCTAAGGGTCTGGTAACTCACCGGGCTCGAAAGGCCCGTGCCGCGCTGGTCGAGAAGCAGCACCCTGTGATCCTGCAGCGCACGCCCGATCCAACCCGAGCGCGCGTCCGGCCGTGGCGACGCGGACCCCGGCCCACCCTGGAAGTAGACGAGGTAAGGCAGCTCCGCGTCCGGTCGTTCGCTTGGGCGCAGTTCGCGAGCGAACACCGTGAGCTTCTCACCAGCGGGCGCTGCATGATCGAGGGGCGCCTCGAAGTAGTGGTTCCTTACGACCATCCCCGGCAACGTGTAGGTTTCTCTAGCAGGCATGATGAGGCGATGGTATCCGAGCTACGTCAAGTTGGGGTGATGACCACGTGAAACGCCTGCAGTTCGTCGATTCGCACACCGGCGGTGAGCCGACGCGCCTCGTTGTCGCGGGCGGCCCTGAGTTGGGCGGCGGTCCGCTCGCTGAACGCCTCGAGCGCTTCAAGGCAGACCACGACCGCTTCCGCCGCGCGGTCGTCAACGAACCGCGCGGCTCTGACGTCCTCGTCGGCGGCCTCCTCTGCCCGCCAACTGATGCAAACGCGGCGGCGGGCGTCATCTTCTTCAACAACGTCGGCTACTTGGGCATGTGCGGGCACGGAACCATCGGCCTGGTCGCCACGCTCGCGCACTTGGGGCAGCTCGGCAGTGGCCGCCACTTGATCGAGACGCCCGTCGGCGACGTCACCGCCGAACTGCATGCGGATGGACGCGTGAGCGTGCACAACGTGCCCGCATACCGCCACGCGGCGGGAGTGAACCTGCAGGTCGAGTGGCGCGGCGAGCCGCGGACGGTCACGGGCGACGTCGCCTGGGGCGGCAACTGGTTCTTCCTATGCACCAGCCGCGTTGACGCTCTTGGGCTAAGTGTGAACACGGACCACCTCGAGGAGTTGACGGAGTTCTCCTGGGCCCTCAAGCAGGCCTTGGTCGCCGCCGGCATCACTGGCGCTGGTGGCGCCGAGATCGATCACGTCGAGCTCTTCGTGCCTGGGGTAAGCGGCGCAGACTCGCGCTCCTTCGTGCTCTGCCCAGGCAAGGCGTACGACCGCTCCCCATGCGGCACCGGCACGAGCGCCAAGCTCGCCTGCCTGGCGGCCGACGGGCTGCTTGCGCCCGGCGCGCCGTGGGTGCAGGAAAGCGTCATCGGCAGTCGCTTCGAGGCGCGCTACTCCCTCGGGTCCGGGGGAGCCGTCCTGCCCGTCATAACCGGACGCGCCCACGTGATGGCGGAAGGCGCCTTGCTGATAGACCCAGCGGACGAGTTCGGTTGGGGCATCCCGTGACGCTAGGCGGCGGAGGGACCGGGTGGCGCGCGGTAGTCGTTGGCGCGGGCATCATCGGCTTGATGTCCGCCCACCACCTTCGGCGCCGCGGTTTCGAGGTCGTGGTCGTCGACCAGGAGGGGCCGGAGCGCGCCACCACCTCTTACGGCAATGCCGGGATGATCGTGCCGAGCCACTTCGTGCCGCTCGCCGCGCCCGGCGTCGTGCTGCAAGGCATCAAGTGGATGGCGAACCCGAAGAGCCCCTTCTACGTCAAGCCGCGCCTCTCCCCCGACTTGCTTACGTGGGGGTGGCGGTTCTACCGCGCCGGCACGGCGCGGCACGTGGCGTCGAGCTCGCCGCTCCTACTAGCGCTCAACCTCGCCAGCCGCGACGAGTACGTGAAGCTAGACGCGGAGTTGGGCGGCGGCATCGGCTTCGAGCGCCGCGGTCTCACCATGCTGTGCGCCACGCAGAAGGGCCTGGACGAGGAGGCGCACGTCGCCGAGATGGCGCGGGCGTTGGGCAGTAGGGCCAACGTGCTCGACGCCGCCGGCGTGAGGGCCCTCGAGCCGGACATCGAGCTGAACGTGGTCGGTGGGGTGCACTTTCCCGACGACGCGCACCTGGACCCTGGCGCGCTCATGCTGGCGTTGCAGGCGGCGCTGATCGAGGACGGTGTCGAGTTCCGCTTCGGCGCGCACGTGATCGGTTTCGACCGCAACGCTGCCGGCATCCTCGCCGTCAACATCGCGGCACCGAGGCAGCCAGAGGCCATCGGCGGTGACGTGTTCGTGCTTGCCGCTGGTGCGTGGACGGGTCGGCTAGCGCGGCTCCTCGACATGCACGTGCCGATGCAACCGGGGAAGGGCTACACCCTCACCCTCGAGCAGCCTCCGCAACGCCTCGCCGTACCGTCGATCCTCACGGAGGCGCGTGTCGCCGTCACGCGCATGGGTGAGAAGCTACGCGTGGGCGGCACGATGGAGCTCAGCGGTTTCAACGAGGCCGCCAACGAACCGCGCGTGCAGGGCATCATCGAGGCGGCCCTGCGCTACTTCCCGCGCCTCTCCGCCAACGATTTCGCGGAGCCCGCGCGCTGGCACGGCTTCAGGCCGCTCTCGCCGGACGGACTGCCTTACCTCGGCGCGTCTACGCACCACCGCAACCTGATCGTGGCGTCCGGCCACGGGATGATGGGCGTCAGCCTCGCGCCGATCACCGGGAAACTCGTTGGGGAGCTAGCTGCCGGCGAGCCTACGAGCGTCGACGTTCGGGCGTTGGCGGTGGAGCGGTTCTGAGCGTGCTCCCGCCGTCGACGCCCGAGGTGGACGGCAAGCGGAGTACTCACCTCGAACCTGTACGCTTGCTTGAGCGAGGAGGTAGTCATGACGCGAACGATACGAGGCACGCAGCGCCGCACCAAGCGCCTAGCGCACCTGCTGAGCGTGACCGCTGGAGCGCTGTTGCTGCTGACGAGTTGCGGTCTCGGCCAGAAGCCGAAGGTCGGGGCTTTCGACTACACGGGAACGTGGCGCGGCACCGTCAGCGATGATGCCAACGGCGCGGGCACCGCCCTCGTCACCCTCCAGCAGGACGAGTACGCCCTCGCGGGCACGTGGCACACCGTGATGGGCGGAGATGCCGCGCGGCAAGACGGCGGCGCCTGGACGGGCCAACTGTTCGTTGGCAAGGATGGCGACCTGCTCGACGTCGTGTTGAGCCCGGCCGTGGCTGGCGAATGCTCCTACAAGCTCACGCTCTCGCGCACGCAGGAGAGCGTTAGCGGTAGCTACGAGCCGGCGGGGGCCACCACGACGTGCGCCAACTTGACGCGCGGGACGTTGCAGCTAGCCAAGCAGAACTAAGTGCCGCCTGGAGCAGGCTGACGACGAGCATGGCGGAGGTCGTCCAAGCGTGCCGTAAGCACGGCCACTCACGAAGCAAGCGAGTACCCTACCCTGTGCCCCGTCGGCGAACTCCCGGCAGCACAACCGAAGGAGGCTCGTGATGAGAAGATTCCTTGTCATCCTCGCCCTACTAACTGGAATGGTCACGGCCGCCGCGCAAGACGCCGCGAAGCCCATCACGATCGGGTCCAAGATCGATACGGAAGGCTCCGTACTTGCGCAGGTGATCAAGCTGATGCTGGAGGCCAACGGCATTCAGGTCGTCGATCGCTCGGGCTTCGGCACCACGTCCGTCGTGCGCCAGGCGCTGCTCTCCGGCGAGATCGACATGTACCCGGAGTACACAGGCACCGCCCTCACGTTCTTCCCGAACGCCGACCTGCCAGCTGACATCTCCACGAACGCGACGGAACTGTACGACACCGTCAAGCGCCTCGACGCTGAACAGAACGACGTCGTCTGGCTTGGCCGCTCACCCGCCAACAACACCTGGGCGCTTGCCGTTCCCAAGGCCCTCGCGGAAGCCAACGGCCTGACGAGCGTCGCCGACCTCGCTACCTACATCAACGCAGGCAAGCCGTTCAAGCTGGCTGCCAGCCAGGAGTTCGTCGATAGAGAAGACGCCCTACCCGCCTTCGAGAAGACCTACGGCTTCGAGGTGAAAGGCGATCAGCTCGTCGTGTTAGCTGGCGGCAACACCACCCAGACCGAGACGGCGGCCGCCAACGGCACCGACGGCGTCAACGCCGCCATGGCATACGGCACGGACGGCGCCATCAGCGCTCTCGGCCTGGTCACTTTGACCGACCCTAAGGGCGCCGTGGCCATCTACCAACCGGCGCCCATCGTGCGCGGCGAGGTGGCGCGCGCCTACCCGAACCTCGGGAGCATCCTCGACCCCGTGTTCGCCAGCCTCGATGTGAGCGTGCTACAGGACCTCAACGGGAAGGTGGCCGTCAACGGCGAGAACCCTAGCGACGTGGCGCACGCCTACCTCGTGAGCGCCGGTTTCCTGAAATGACCGGCGCCTGACGGCAGCGTGAGCGTTCCCGGCAGGAGCGTGCTGCTACTAGCGGCAGGGCTCGGCTTGGCGGCGCAACTGCCAGCCTGGTTCATCCTCAAGCCGAACCGCCTCGTTAACGGTCAAGGCTTCGCGCTTCACGGCCTCGACGGCAGCCTGTGGTGGTTGCTTGCCCTCGTGTGGCTGGCCGCGGCGGCGAGCGCGTTGCGGCCGCGCCTCTTGGTCGCCGCGCCGGCTCTCGCCGCCGTTACGACGGGGCTCACGCTCTACGCCGCCGCCAGTGGCTCCAGGCTGCTATCAGTGGGTCAGCAGGCCAGCGCCCGCGTTTCACTCGGCATGGGGTTCTGGCTTGCGCTGGTGGCGTGTTACGTGGGGTGGTTCGCCGCCACGCGCCTTGCCGCCCGCCGGAGTCACGTAGTCAGCGCGGCCCTGCTAGCTGGGGCGTTCGTGCTCTACCTCGTCGTCAGCGGCCAGCTGGCAGGCCTCGGCCTGGTACGAGAGCTGGCTGCGCAGGGCGCGGACTTCAAGGCCGAGCTGGGGCGGCACCTAGCACTGAGCGGTACCAGCCTCCTCTTCGGTGTGGCCATCGGCCTACCTGCAGCCGTTGCCGCGCACCGGCGGCCAGGCGTAGCGACGTGGTTGCTGCCAACCGTCGCGTTCTTTCAGACGGTGCCGTCTCTCGCACTGTTCGGGCTGCTGCTACCGCTCCTCGCACGGTTGGGGCAGGGGCTCAGCATCGGAACCACGCTCCTCATCGGGTTGCTGCTGCTGCCGCTCGCGCTGCTTGGGCGCGCCCGCACCCCGTGGCTGAGGATCCCGATCATCGTTCTCGCCGCGCTGCCCGCGCTCCTATGGGTCACGGTCCTCGCGACCGTCGTATCGGGCCTTCTGTCCAGCTTCCTCGCGGGTTCCCCCGTCTTCTCTGGCGCGCCGACGCTAGCCGCGCCGCTAGGCGTTCTTGGGGTGAGGGGTATCGGAGCGGCGCCCGCGCTGATCGCGCTGATCCTCTACTCGCTCCTGCCCATCGTCCGCAACACGTACGAGGGACTGCAGGGCGTTCCCGCCGCCGCCGTGCAGGCCGGACGCGGCATGGGCATGAGCCGGCGGCAGCTCCTCACCGGGGTCGAGCTGCCGCTGGCGCTGCCCGTGATGGTCGCCGGCATCAGGGCCGCCGCCGTGCTAGTGGTCGGCATCACCACCGTGGCGTTCCTCATCGGCGCGGGCGGCCTCGGCGTGTTCATCCAGCGCGGCATCGATCAGGTCGTGCCAGACCTCGTGCTACTTGGCGCCTTGCCCGTGATCGCCCTCGCGCTCCTCGCAGACGGCGGCCTGCGCGCCCTCGGCACCCTGCTCACGGCGCGACCGCTACGGCAGGAGGGGCAGAGTGGCCGCTGACGACCAGCCGGTCAGCGGCCCGGCCATCCGCTTCGAGAACGTCAGCAAGAGCTACGGCGCTGACGAGGCCGTCGACGACCTCAACATCAGCATCGAGCAAGGCGAACTCGTGGTGCTGCTCGGGCCGTCCGGTTGCGGCAAGACGACGACGTTGCGGATGATCAACCGCCTCGTCGAGCCGACTTCCGGCACCATCTACGTGAACGGCAGCGACGTGGCGCGCCAGGACCTGCAGAGCCTCAGGCGCGGGATCGGCTACGTCATCCAGGCCGCCGGACTCTTCCCGCACCTGACTAGCGAACAGAACGTCGAGGTGGTCCCAAAGCTTCTCGGCTGGTCGAAGGCCAAGCGGCGCGAGCGGGCGCGAGAGCTGCTCGCGCTCGTCGGGCTCGAGCCCAACTCCTACGCGGAGCGCTACCCACGGGAGCTTTCTGGCGGGGAGCAACAGCGCGTGGGGGTCGCGCGCGCCCTGGCGGCCGACCCGCCGATCATGCTGATGGACGAACCGTTCGGCGCCGTCGACCCCATCACACGCGACCGGCTGCAGGGCGAGTTCCAGGACCTCCAGCGCAGTCTGCGCAAGACGGTCGTGTTCGTCACGCACGACCTCGACGAGGCCGTGCGCCTAGCCGACCGCATCTGCTTGATGAAGGACGGTGGCGTGGAGCAGTTCGCGGCGCCTGAGGAACTACTGAGCAGGCCGGCCACCGCTTTCGTGGAGAAGTTCGTCGGGCCGCGGAGAGCCATGAAGCGTTTGGGGCGCCTGCGGGTCGGCGAGCTGGTGCGTCCGGGAACGACCGCCTTGGAGCATGCTGGCACGGTGGGCGTCGACGTCGACCTGCGCACGGCGCTCGCGGAGCTCCTGCGGCTCGGCGTAACTACCCTCGCGGTCGTTGGCACAGGGGGCGAACCGCTAGGCGAGCTGCGCCTAGCCGACATCGTTGCGCTTGGTGACGAAGCGTGACGGCTGCAACGGCCCGCAGGGTTGCCCGAAGTAGGGCGGCGTGGCAACTAGCGTTAGCGCTGGTGCTCGTAGCGTTGGCGTTCTACTTGTTCGCGCAGGAGGGGTGGTGGCAGCGAGCGCTACAGGCGCTCTTCCCAGAGCAGCGGCGCGTGCTTTACGGTCGCACCACGCTGCTTCAGCTGGCGCTGCAGCACGTAGCGATCGTCGGCGCCAGCCTCGGGGTCGTGCTCGTCATCGGCGTGCCCCTAGGAGTGTGGCTAACGCGGCCGAGTGGGCGCGAGTTCCTGCCCCTCGCCAACAACGTGCTTGCCGTCCTGCAGACGTTCCCGCCAGTGGCCGTGTTGGCGCTGGCCGTGCCGGCGTTCGGTTTCGGGCTGAGGCCGACGCTGATCGCCCTGGTCGTTTACGGCCTGCTGCCCGTGGCGCGCAACACCATCGTTGGACTCGAGGGCGTGCCGCCCGACGCGCTCGAGGCGGCGCGCGGCATGGGGATGGGTCCGTGGGAGCGACTCACGCAGGTAGAGCTACCGCTGGCGGCCCCCCTGATGCTGGCTGGGGTGCGGGTGAGCGCCGTGTACACCATCGGCACGGCCACCGTTGCGCCGCTCATCGGCGCAGGCGGGCTAGGCGTGCCCATCATCGCTGGCTTGGCTGTCAGCAACCTGGCCATGGTGATCGAGGGGGCCGTGCCAGTTGCGCTGCTGGCGTTGTTGGTCGACAACGCCATCCGGGCGCTCGGCCGCGGGCGTGTTGGAGTCGAAGGCGGTCCGCGCGCGGGGTAAGGCGCACTTGCCTAACGTCCAACGACCTCCAGCAACTCACCCAACTCCCGGATCGCGTAGGCCGGCGTGCTGTTACCGACGGCAGCGTCGGGATGGAACGCCACGTACATCGACTCCCGCAAGCTCGCCGCCACCCGCTCCGTCAGCTCTTGCCTCGCGGAGCGCGCCGCCACCGGCAGGGCGGCCAGCGAGGCTGGCATGGAAGCGTCGAGCCAGACAGAGGTGGCGCCAACGCCGTTCGCGCCGAACACGTCGTGTACGAGCGTGTCGCCCACGAACCACTGCAAGTCGCCCGCGGCTCGGAAGGCTAGCGGGTCGGGCTTGGCCGCGCCGACGCGGTCGGGGGTGATCACGGCGTCGAAATACTGGAGGAGGTCGAGCGCCTCCAGCACCGGTTCCTGGAAGTAGGAGAAACCGTTGCTGACCACGACTAGCCGGAAGCCGGCGGCTCGCAGCGCCGCCAGGGTGCTAGCGGCGCCTGGCAGCGCGGCTATGCCCCCCGGCACGCGGCAGCCCTCGCCGACGAGCTGACTGACCGGAGGGATGGCCGCGCCCCCGAAGCTGGTGGCCACGTGCATGAAGATCGCGTCCCAGTCGTAGGCCTCCACGAGCTTGCCTGCTCGCATGAGCTCGCCGACGCGGCCAAGCACGGCGCTGGTCACCGTCGTCCGAGCCGCCTCGACGTCCTCACCCTGGAGCATGGGCGCGGCGCGCATGAGCTCGTGAACCCTTGGGAAGACGTAGCTCCCGAAGGGGTTGCGCATGAGCACCCCGTCCAGGTCGAAACCGATAGTCTCTGCTGTCAAGTAGATCCGACTCCTCAACCCTTGAGGGCGCCAACGGTCACGCCTCGCAGGAAGTACTTCTGGAACGCGAAGAAGATGACGACGACGGGGATGGCGGCAAGCACGGCCGCGGCCATGTGCAAGCCGTAGAAGAGCGGCTCCTGCTCGCGGATGAGCACCAGGCCGACCTGCAACGTCCGCATGCTGCTCGAACGCGTGACGACTAGGGGCCACACGAACGAGTTCCACTGCGCCACGAACGTGATGATGCCGAGGAACGCCAGCCCTGGGCGCACGAGCGGCAGCACGATATCCCAGAAGACGCGCGGCTCGCTGGCGCCGTCCACCCGCGCCGCGTCGAGTAGCTCAGTTGGGAGCGTGCCGATGAACTGCTTCATCAGGAAGATGCTGAAGGGACTAACGAGCAACGGCAGGATCAGCCCGAGGTAGGTGTCGACCAGCCCGAGGCGAGTCACCACCAGGAAGAGCGGCACGAGTATCGCCTCGAACGGCAGCATCATCGAGAGGATGAGGAGCCAGAAGAGCGACTTCGACCCACGGAACGGGAGCTTGGCGAGGGCGTAGCCCGCCATGCTGGCGGTGGCGACGGTGACGAGCGTGACGCTGACGGCCTGCACGAGCGAGTTGAGTACCCAGCGCAGGAAGTTGGGCTGTGCAAGCACTTCCTGGTAGTTGCGCAGGGTCGGCGCAGACGGCACGAGCTCGGGCGGGAACTTGACGGTGAGCGCGGACGGCGTCAGCGAGGTGGCGAACATCCAGTAAAGCGGTGCTACCGCCGCGAGCGACAGGACGATCAAGATGACGAGGATGACGACCGCGCCAGGAGCGCTCGGCTTGACAGGGTGCTCGGGGTCGCGGAAGAACGGGTCGAAGCGGGGGCGGGATGGGACGACCATCAGTACTCGACGTTCTGGCCGAGAAAGCGGAACTGGATGGCGGCCATGACGAAGGTTAGGAGGAACAGCACGATGGCCTGCGCCGAGGCCAGGCCCAAGTTGAAGCGCTGGAACGCTTCCTGGTAGATGCGGTAGACGACCGTCGTGGTCGCGAACTGCGGTCCGCCTTGCGTCATCACGTAGACGGACTCGAACACCTGGAAGGTGTTGACGGTGCCGGTGACGACGAGATAGAGGAGAGTCGGGCGGATGAGCGGCAGAATCACGCGCATGAAGATAGTTGGCCTTTTCGCGCCGTCGATGACCGCCACCTCGTAGAGGTCGCGCGGTATGCGTGCCAGTGCGGCGGAGAGCAGCACGATCGACGAGCCGCCACCCATGATGACCTGCATGGCCATGAGCGCGGGGAGCGCCGTGTCTGTGTTGCCGAGCCAGGCGACGGGCTTGGCGCCGAACATGGACGTGAAGGCGTTCAGGAGCCCGAAGGTCGGGTGGTAGATCCACGCCCACACGAGCGAGATGATGATGCTCGACGTGACGGCTGGCAGGTAGAACGCCGACTTGAAGAACGTCTGCAGCGTGCGGTTCATCGGGTCGAGCAGGTAGGCGATCAGCAACGCCTTCGCGAGCCAGAAGAACACCACGACGCCCGTGAAGATTCCGGTGTTGACGAGCGCCTTGCCGAACAGCGGGTCGTTGAGGACGCGTTGGAAGTTCCTCAGCCCGATGAACGTCATGCGGTTAGGCCGCACGTCCATGAAGGCCAGTGCGAAGGCGATCGCGACGGGCGCAAGGAAGAACAGGAGGAAAAGGACCGTCTGTGGCGCCACGAACGCCACGCCCCAGCGGGCGGCCTGCCTGCGGGAGGCGTCGATGCCGCCAGGGCCCCACCGCCCGCGACCTGTTGGTCGCGGGCGTGCGAGGGAAGCTCTATCGTTTGCCAGTGACACGAACGCTTACGGTGCTGGCGTCACGCTGAGCGCTAGGGTGCGCGGGCGCGTCAACGTCCGAAGACGGCCTGGTTGGCGGCCTTCACGAAGTCGTCGAGAGCTTGTTGCGGAGTCTTGTCGCCGCTCAATGCCGCTTCCATGGCCGCGGTGAAGTGCTCGATGGCGGGACCCGTATCGACGTCGGACGGACCGTAGTACGCGATCCCGTGATCGATCGCCGACTCGTAGACGGCCACCTCTGTGGCTACGTCCGCGATGTACGGCGTGGCCGTCTCGAACTCGAGTGAGGCGTTAGACGACTTGCGCGCCGTGACGTAGAGGAGGGTCTCGAGGAGCTTGCTGTTCTCGGTGTTCGTGAGGAAGCGCGCGAACTCCATCACCATGTCGCGCTTGGTTGCGTCCTTCTGCTTGAAGACGAGGAAGCCGCCTGACGTCTCGTACGCCACTTCCCCGGTGGCCGGGTCGTAGGGGAACGGCGCGATGGCCACGTGGATGGGCGCAGCGATGCGGCCTTCCTTGACGTAGCGGTCGAGGCGGCCGATCTCGTAGATGCCGCCGTAACCCATGGCGGCGCGGCCCTGGTGCAGGTTGTCGATGGTGCCGTACACGTCGAGCGCTTCGCCGCCCTCTGGAGCGTAACCGTACTTGTAGACGAGGTCGACCATGAACTGCAGGGCGCGCACGCCCTCTTCGGAGTTCAGCACGAACTCGGTGCCCTCGTCGTTCACGAGCTTGGCGCCGAAGCGGTGCATCCACCCAAGCATGTTGAGTGTGTCCTTGGCGGCGAGGGTGAGGGCGTAAACGTCGGTCTTGCCGTCGCCGTCGCGGTCGAACGTCAGCTGATCGGCGGCTGCGAGGAACTCGTCGATGGTCCACGAGCGGTCGGGAAGGCTCGGTAGCTCGACGCCGCGCTCCGCGAACAGGTCGACGTTCAGGAGCATGGTCGAGCCCATGCCGTTATTGGAGTTGTTCCACGGCCAGATGTAATGCTGGCCGTCGACCAGGCCCTTGGCGAGCGCGTATGAGAGGAAGTCCTCCCTGTCAGCGTCCGTCAGGTAGGAGTCGATCGGCTCGAGCAGGCCGTCGCGAACCCAATCGGGGCTCCAATCGAGGTCCTTGAGCACGTCCGGTGGGTTGCCCGCGAAGATGGCGGTCGTTACCTTCTCACCGAAACCGGCGTTGGGGACGAGTTCGTACTTCACCGTCACGTCTGGGTGCAGGAGCATGAACTGCTCGCTCATGTAGCGGGCGTACTCCTCGCCGGTGGCGCTCGCGCCCGCGGCCATGTCTGGCGTGATGATGCGCCACGGGTTGATCCACCACGTGAGCTCCATCTTCTGGGCGGCAGCGAGGCTCGACCAAGCGAGGGCGACAACGGCTACAAGGAGTAAGGCTCTGGGTCGACGCATATTTGACCTCCGGTTCTAGGACAGGGGTTGGGCTTCGGGCTTGCTTTCCTTATACCAGTTTGGTGCCAGTTGTTGGCAAGGGGCCCGCCGCACGGCCGCCTCGGGCCGCGCTGAGCCGTCCTCCATCACCTTGGTGGAACGCGCGTAGCGCAGCATTCAGAGAAGCGGGGCTAGCGCCGCTTGGGTTCCCGGCTCCTGCTTCAGGAGAAACTGTTCTTGACTGCGCGCTCTGCCGCTAACTAGCGGCTACTTCGGCTTCGGGTACGGGTAGAACCGCCCCCGCCGCCCAGCTTCCCAGTCCGACCGCAACTCATCCGTGTCGATCTGCCAGTCTGGGCGGGTCGCTCTGGTTACTTCGCGCAGGTCCTGATGCAGCTCCGAGAGGCTGGGGCGGCCCCAGTACCAGTAACCGTTGTAAATGCGCGTGATCGCGAGACTTGGCCCGAGGACGAACGTGTACGGGATCATCACGTCGTGTACGGTGTCCGTGTACTCCTTGATCTGCAGATCCTGCTGCACGGTCCGCTTCTCGTCGTGCAGGAACGGCCAGTGCGCGCCAACGCTTAAGCGCATGCTGTTAGAGCCCCTCACGTCGTCGGTGGTGATGGTCACGATCTTCGTGAACGCAACGTCGCATTCGCTCGAGAACCTGACCAACTGGTGCAGTTGCTGCCTGTCCCTTGGGCAGAACATGCCGCGCCCCAGCATCAGCACCATGGCGCCGCCGCCCTGCAGGTCGGATAGGCGGCGCTTGACCCCGTCCTGATCCGGCAGCTCGTAGTCCGTAAGCGTCGCACCAACCACGATCCCGTCTCGCATCTTCGGCCTCCGCCACCAAGGTAAGCACCGTGGGCGCCGCGAAGCACGGCAGCGCTCACGGTAACCTCGACGAGAGCCGTGCGCCGCATACGATGGCAGCAACGAAGTGCGCCAAAGCGGCGCCGCATGAACGCGGAGGAACCCCGATGACGACCAAGACGACACCCGGCCCCGTATCCAGCTACCTGAGGCACCACTACCGGCACTTCAACGCCGCGGCCATGATCGACGCAACCGACGCATACATCGCGCACCTGGACGCCGGCGGCGCCATGATGATCACCCTAGCTGGCGCCATGAGCACGGCAGAACTCGGGTTGTCACTCGCCGAGATGATCAGGCAAGACAAGGTGCAGATCATCACCTGCACGGGCGCGAACCTAGAGGAAGACGTCTTCAACCTCATAGCCCACGACTTCTACGAGCGCGTGCCGCACTACCGCGACCTCACCCCGGAAGACGAACAGGCGCTACTCGAGCGCCACATGAACCGCGTTACCGACACGTGCATCCCCGAAGGCGAAGCCATGCGCCGCCTCGAAGGCGCCCTCCTCGCCGAGTGGACGCGCGCAGACCAAGCAGGGGAACGCCTCTTCCCACACGAGGTCCTCTACCGCATCCTGCTAGCGGGCCAGCTCGAGCAGTACTACCAGATCGACCCGCAAGACTCGTGGCTGCTCGCGGCCGCCAAGAAGAACCTCCCCATCATCGTGCCAGGCTGGGAGGACTCGACGAGCGGCAACATGTACGCCGCCCATAACCTCTCAGGCGAGATCAAGAACGTCCACACGGTGCGCACCGGCATCGAGTACATGATGTGGCTCGCCGACTGGTACACGGACATGGCCGCCAAACGCTCGGTTGGCTTCTACCAGATCGGCGGCGGCATAGCGGGCGACTTCCCCATCTGCGTAGTGCCGATGCTCGAGCAGGACCTGCAGCGGCCAACGCCGCTGTGGGGTTACTTCTGTCAGATCAGCGACTCGACCACCAGCTACGGCTCTTACTCGGGCGCAGTGCCTAACGAGAAGATCACGTGGGGAAAGCTGGGGATAGACACGCCGAAGTTCATCGTCGAGTCGGACGCCACCATCGTAGCGCCGCTCATGTTCGCCATGATCCTGGGGCAGTAGGCGCCGCCCAACCCATAAGAGCAGGGCGCGCGGCCAGCAACTACTGGCCGCGCGCCCTTGAAGCGTGTGCCTGGCAGAGTCACCTGCCAGGCACGTCGGCTAGTGGTCAGCGAACCTCGAACTCCACGTAGACCGTGTAGACGCAGGCGCTGATGATGTCGTTCGGGAGGTGCGACATCGAGTAGGTCTTGTTGTCTGCAGGCCCTATGGACAGCGGCACCTGGTTGAAGGTAGCCGTCTGCTGCATGTGGCACTGATCGGTCGGGGAGCCCGCTGGGTCGTCCTCGTATACGTCGACCGTGGTGACCAAGGCCTCCGAGAGGGGCCGGATGCGGGTGACGGTCCAGAAGGTCAACTTGTCGCCGTCCTCCGGGTAACGCCAACCG
>CALCHY010000364.1 GCA_937907415.1 uncultured Trueperaceae bacterium | reverse complement strand
CGCCGCGCCCGCGTCATCAGGCGTTTGGCGCAGAGCCTCGGGTTGCCTGTCGCGAGCGCGCCAGAGGTGCGTTACGCGGCCGCGGACGACTACCGCCTGTACGACGCCATCACGTGCGCGCGGCTAGGGATCAGCGTGCAGCAACCGCACGCCAAGCGGCCGCAGAACGCCTGCCAGGCCCTCCCGAGCCCCGGCGAGGCGTTGGCGCGCCTGCCGTTCCCAGACGCGGCCCTGAACGCCGCCTGGGTGGCCGAGAGCGCCTACTTCGAGCTGCTACCGGAGCGCCTCACCCCACCAAAGGCGCGCGTTCCCGGCGGCGAGGCGCCGGAACGCTACTTGGAGGAGCGTTGTTACACGGCGCTGGTGCAGCGCTACGCGGGCGAACGTCTCGCGGAGGCGCGCACGCGCTTCGAGGAGGAGCTGACGACCATCCGCGCCCTCGGCCTCGCCGACTTCTTCCTCGTCGCCGCCGAGGTCACCGATTACTGCCGCCGCCACGGCATCTTGGCGGCGGGGCGCGGCTCGGCAGCGGCCAGCATCGTCTGCTACCTCTTGGGCATCACCATGGCGGACCCCCTCAAGCACGACCTGCTCTTCGAGCGCTTCCTGCACACCGGCAAGACGAGCATGCCTGACGTCGACATCGACATCTCGTCCGCGCGCCGCGACGAGGTGCTTGCTTGGGTCGAGGAGCGCTTCGGCGCAGACACGGAGGCCATGGTGTGCAACAAGATCACCTACCGCCTCCCCCTAGCCATCCAGGACCTTGGGCGCGCCCTCGGCTTACCGCCCGAGTTGCGCAACCGCCTCACGAAGGCGCTTGGGCGTGACTTCCGCGGGTTGCGGCCAACCAGCGCAGCCAAGGCGGAGGTCGTGCTGCGCGAGGTTTTCGGCGATGCGCCAGTGGCCGACGCGTTCCTCAGCCTCCTCGGCAGCATGGAGCGCAAACACGTACGGCACCTCGCACCGCACTCGGGCGGCGTGGTGCTGGCGCGCGACCCGCTAACGCACTACTCGCCGCTCGAACGTTCGAGCGGCGGCATCAAGCTCCTGCAACTCGACAAGGACGACGCCGAGGCCATGGGTCTCATCAAGCTCGACCTGCTCGGCCTGCGCATGTTGGCGGCGCTTGAGCGGGCGCGGGAGGAGGTCATGCGTCTCGACGGGGTGTGGCTCGACCTCGCCGAGCTACCAGACGACGTCCGCGTCTGGGACCTCATCTCCGAGGGAGCTACGTTGGGGCTGTTCCAAGTGGAGAGCCCGAGCCAGCAGCACACGAGCCGCGTCATGCGCAGCCGCAACCTGCGCGACCTCGCGCACCAGGTGGCCCTCATCCGTCCAGGGCCCATCCAGTCAGGCACGGTGCACCCGTACCTGCGCCGCAGGCAGGGGCTCGAGCCGGTCAGTTACTGGCACCCTAGCCTGCAGCCCATCCTCGAGAAGAGCTACGGCGTGCTCCTCTTCCAGGAGGACGTGCTGCGCATCGCCGTGCACTTCGCCGGCATGAGTTGGATCGAGGCCGACCGTTTCCGCAAGAAGGTGTCGGACTGGAGCGAGCCGTCAGACATCGAACCAGACAGGCGGATGTTCGTGGCAGGCGCCATGCGTCACGTGAACGCCACCTTGGAAGAAGCCGAACGGGTATTCGACGCCGTCAAGGGCTTCCAGGGTTTCGGCTTCGCCGAGTCTCACGCTTGGGCTTTCGCCATCCACGCCTACGCGAGCGGCTGGCTACGCGTGCACTACCCCGCCGAGTACTTGGCTGCCATCCTCACGGAGGAGCCGGGCATGTGGTCGCAGTCGACCAAGCGCCAGGAGGCGCGCGCGTGGGGCGTGCCCATGCTCCCGTTCGCCATCAACGCCAGCGGGGTGCATTACCGGTGCGAGCGCGTACGCCTAGCGGACGGCGCGCCGGCGAAGGCCGTGCGCCCTCCACTGTCGGCCGTGGCTGGCATCAGTCAGGACGTGGCGCGGCAAGTGCTGCTCGAGCGGTTGCAGCGCGGCCCGTACACGGGCATCGACGACGCCCACCAGCGTCTGACCCTCTCACGCGAGCAGTTCGAGGCATTAGCACGTGCGGGCGCGTTCGACGAGCTTCAGCCCCGCCGCGAGGTCCTCTACCGGGCGGGCGCGTTGGCCAACACCAGCCGAAGCGGTGAACGCGGGTTGTTCAGCGCCGCGCCGCAGGCGCCTGCGTTCGCGCCCCTCACCGTGCAGGAGCAGTACGTGTGGGACTACCAGACCACGCGCTTCAGCACCCTCGAGGTGCACGCCATCGACTTCGTGCGCGATCAACTGCGCGAGCTTGCTTGCGTGCCCCTCGCGCGCTTGCGTCAGGTGCCGCGCAAGACCGTGGTGCGCACCGCGGGGCTCGTCGTCGGCAAGCAGCGGCCGCCTACGGCGAAGGGCTTCGCCTTCTACGTGCTCGAAGACGGCCCGGTGCGCGCGCAACTGATCATCTCACCCGACCTGTGGGACGCCCAGCGGGTGCTGCTGCGTGACGCTTCGATCCTGGTCGTCGACGCCGTGGTGGAGGACACGGGCTACCAGCTCACCCTCAAGGCCCAGACGCTCGCCGAGCTGCCGGCGCCGGTAACCGTGCGGGGATACCACTTCGCTTGACTGGCCTCTCCCCTACTCGCGGGTGGGGCTAAGTAAGGTGGGGAATCGGGGGGACGCAGGGTGTCTTGGCGCCGCCTGGCTCCGCCAAGTACCCTAGATTCCCCCTTACGCTAGCGAGAGTGCGGCCTCGCCTGTCCGTCCGCTCGCCGACAGCCCCCTCACAAGTACCCCTCGCTTCCCCTTTGGCCTCCCCAGTACCCCGCCTTCCCCACCTGCGGCGCGGCCCCTGCCCGAAGAGAGAAACCTCACACAGCTAGCAGTACCGCGGTCTCCCCCGTTGGACGACCGGCGTCCCCGCGCTTCCCCACTACAGAAAAGCCCGGCGTGAAGTGACATCACGCCGGGCCGTCTCCCATGTGACCGCGATCGTTACGCTGCGGCTTTCAGTTCCTGGATGGCGTTCCTGATCTCCTCGGCATGGCCTTCTGGTACGACGTCATCCCACGCCCGTGCCACTCTCCCGCTCGGGTCGACGAGGTACGAGCGGCGGAAGACGCCCATCTTGACGACCCCGTCCTTACCCTTGTCTCCGTAGGCGCCGTACGCCTTGAGGGTCGTCAGCTCTGGGTCGACTAGCAACGGGAAGTTGAGGTCGTACTTACGCGCGAACGCCAGGTGGCTCTCCTGATCGTCGGCCGAGATGCCGAAGACCTTAGCGCCAACCCCCTCGAAGTGCGGTAACGCGTCGCGAAACTGACACGCTTCCGTCGTGCAGCCTGGCGTATCGTCCTTCGGGTAAAAGTACACGACGACCCATGACCCGAGCTGGTCTGACAGTCGCTGGATATTGCCTGCCTGGTCAACCAGCGCGAAGTCTGGAGCCTTATCTCCTACCTTGAGCATGCTGCTACCTCCTGCACCCAGCCTAGCTCGGAGTCGGGCGTAGGAGCGCTCCGGTGGTGCATCTACCCCTAGTCTTCGACCAGCAGGCGGTTGAGTTCGTCGAGGAGTTCGGTGACGCGGCCAAGCTTGCCTGGACCTAGTGCGCCAAGGCGCCGCTTGTTGAGGAGGCGCTTGGTGCTCGCGACCAGCTGCTGCGCTGCGGGCGACACGGCCCCGCCAGCGGCGCTCTCCTCCACCCCGTCCCCGACCCGCAGCTCGGTGATGCGTCTACGAATCTGGCTCAGTGACAGCCCTTCGCCAACCGCCTCTGCCAGCAACCTCCGCTGCGCCTTCCGGTCGCTTAGCCGCGCGATGGCCTGCGCCTTCGTGAACGCCAACTGGCCGCCTCTGACGGCGTCGAGCAGCTCTGGCGGGAACTCGAGGATCGGCAACCTGTTCGTGACGAACGACGACACGCTGAAGCGCCCCAACTGCCTGAACAGCGCGCTCGCCTCGTCGCGGCGCGCCCGGTCAACCGGCCTGGAGCTGCCCCTGCCACGCTCTTCGTTGTAGAGCGCCTGAAGGAGCGCGACGACCTCGCCCCGTGAGCTGTCCAGCGCCAGCTCCAGCAACCCGAGCACCGCCTCCGTCTCCTCGACCGCGTTGAGGTCCTCGCGTTGGAGGTTCTCGGTGATGGCGATCTCGAGCGCCTCGCGGTCATCGAGCTCCACGACGAGTGCGGGCACCTCTTTGAGCCCAGCGGCCCGCGCTGCCCGCGCGCGCCGTTCGCCCGCGACGACCTCGTAACCCTGACCCTTGCGCCTCACGATGATGGGCTCGAGTACGCCCTTGTCACGGATGCTTGCCGCCAAGTCCTCGAGGCTGGCGGCGTCGAAGTGCTTGCGTGGCTGCTGGTCGTTGTACTGCAACTCGGCAAGTGCAACGCCTGCCACCCCGGCCGTTGGCTCGACGGCGCCTAGGTCGCCGAGGATAGCCTCGAACACCGCTGCGCGGTCGATGTCCTGCTTGCGCTTCTTAACCACGGCCGTCTCCCTCTAGGCGCTCCAGCAGCTCGCCAGTCACCTGCCTGATCTCCTTGTCCGCCTCGCTGCCCTTAGCGTAAAGCGAGATCGGCATGCCGTTCACTTGCGCGTCCGAGTAGTAAGCCGGTCTGCTGCCTAGCGGCGTGGACACCGGCGCCACCGCCGTGAGCTGCTCACGGATGACGCCGAGCACGTCACGATCGTGGCGCGTGCGGCGGTCGTGCTGCGTGAGCACGAACAGCGCGATCTCGAGTCCGGTTGCCGCCTTGCGGTACTCCTTGACCATGCGGATGACGGTCGGGATGCCATCGAGCCCTTTGCGGTTGGTTGGCAGCGGCACCACAACTCGGTCGGCCGCCACCACGGCTAGGGCAGACAACTGGCCGAGGCTAGGCGGCGGGTCGATCAGCACGTAGTCGTAACCCTCCAGGCGCCTCACGGCTTCGCGCAGGCGCATGACGCCCATGAAGACGCTGAGGATCTCGCGCTCCACGATCGCGATGCTGAGGTTGCTTGGGATGAGGTCCATGCCGTGAACGCGCATGGGCGCCGGAAGAACCAGCTCGTCGTCCGCCGCCAACTTGCTGCCGCCGTCGTCACGATCGAGGTCGCCGAGCACGGCAGGGTAGATGGTCTGCGCCAGCGCGACGTCATCGTCTACTCCGAGCCACTTCGTCAAGTTCGCTTGCGGGTCGACGTCGATGAGCAGGACCTTGCGTCCTAGCTCGCTTAGGACGTACCCGACGTCACGGGCGGTGCTCGTCTTGGCAACGCCGCCGGCGTGGTTGAAGAACGTCAGTACCTTCACAACTAGCGCCTCCTGGAGAACAGCCCGGTTGGGCCGGGCGCGGCCAACGCACGACCGCGGCGCGCTCGACTTGAGCAACTATTGCGGATTGTACCCCGCGCTCTGGTGAGCGCCGTTCGGCTGGCAGTTGCGGCGCTGGGTGGGCGCGCCGTAGGCGTCTCCCAGTTGTGCACCGTTGTCGCAATAACGGTATTGCGGATGGGGGAGGCTTCGGCGGGCAGCCAGCACCTGGCGGAGCGCCCCTGACTCTGGCCGCCATAACGTTATGGCGGCCTCGACCCGCTTCAGACACCTGAACCGCGCAGGCAACACGCAGCGGTGAGCCTGCTCAGGGTTGAGGAAGGCTCCTACACGCTTCCGACGCCCCGCCATAACGTTATGGCGGCCCTTGAAACATGGGCTTAGTTACCACCTGATCCGCGAGGCTCGTGATCACCTCGGCCTAGCGCCAGGCGCGGCGACCCACGCTCGGGTACCGGCCGCTTCCCACTTAGGCCTCCCACTTAGGCCACCCGACTGCGTCCACGGCCGCAAGAGGTAACGGCGGCGCCCGGAGTACCCTCCGATACCCACATGACTCGCCAGCGCCACTCTCGCTGGGCGCTGGCCTGCACGCTTGGCGATCAAACCCGAGCAGGGGAGAGGAGTCACGCTCACCAAACCCCGGTGCCGACGGAGAAATCTCCACGTAGGCAACCACGGCGTACCGTTCTAGGCGCTGGCGCCGCCAGCATCAGGCGCAGCTCGGAGTCGAGGGCTGTTGGCCGCTCCGACCCGAACGAAACCGGCAGGCCGCCAGGGCGCCGGCAGAAGTCAGCGGGGAAATCTGCGGGACTAAGGTCAGGTAGTGGGGAACCTGCGGAACCGCTGGGGTCCGCGACTGCGGCCGCTAACAGTGCGCACCTAGGCAATCGAAGGGGGAAATCAGGGGAACCTCGGCGCTCAGCCTGGTGCAAGTGGGACAGGCAGGGTACCTTCGGGTGTGGGGTGGATCCTTCTTGACTTGCTACCAGCAGCACTGGTTGCTGTTCTTTAGACAAGGAGCTTTACATTCTCTTTAATGGCCGGCCGACGGGGCCCGTCCCTGACGCGAGAATCAGACTTCGGCCGGGAAAGCGGCGGTACGCTCGTGGGACAGCGCGGGGACCGAAGCGGGACGTGCGCGGTACGCGTGTGGGCAACGGAGGGTACCAAGGGGGAACGGCAAGGTACCGAGGAGGGGAAATGGGGGGACCAAAGCGACGCGGCTCCGGTAAGTGGGGAAGAGGGGGGAAAGGTTGACCACGACTCCCCACTAGCCGTATCATCTGCGCAAGCACAGGGCGCGGTCGGCGCCCGCGACGGCGAGCAAGGCTGGGCTTAGCCTAACGCCAACGTCTGAACCGCAGGCGGACGCCCAACCAAGGGGAGTAGGTAAGCGTGACAACGAGCGAGGCCTACGACGGGGACGGCGCAAGCGCCCGGAGAGGCGAGACCGCGGTAGAAGCCGGCACGCCACCCATCGGCGAACTCGTCGAACCGCTCGGCGGCCGCCACCGCACGCAGCGGCCAAGGAGCAAGATGAGGCAGGCGCCTCGGCGCGCCGGCAGCTCGTTGGCCGTCACTCAGGCCAACCCCCTCGCCCTCAGCAGGCAAGAGATGGGCATCCTCACCAAGCGCCTGCTCGTGCTTGCCTTGTCGGACATCAGCAAAGAAGATCTCACGCTCGAGCCGATCCGCATCACGGCCTGGGAGTACGCGCAGCTCTTCAACATCAGCGGCAAGAGCATCTATTCGCGCATCGAAGAATCGGCTAGGGAACTGCTCGAGCAGACCATCCAGATCAAGGAGCCGAACGGCGACTGGGTGATGTTCCAGTGGGTGTCAGAAGCGCGTTACGACAACGGTCGCGAGGCGGGGCAGATGGCCGCGATCGAGATCAAGATTCACGACCGCCTCAAGCCGTACCTCCTGCAGCTGCGCCGCGACTTCAGCATCATCCCGACCGACCAGCTGTTGTCGTTCGAGAGCTTCAACAGCATGCGTCTCTTCGAAGTGCTCTACACGGCGAGTTACGCAGGCGAGCGCAACCAACTGATCTTCGACGTCGACGACCTCAAGCTCCGGCTCGGGCTCGACGGCAAGTACGAACGCTTCAAGGACTTCCGCTACGTCCTAGACAGGGCACAAGAGGAGTTCGCAGCCTACACGTCACTCGCGTTCGACTACGAACCACACAAGGTGGGCCGCAAGTTCCAAAGGGTGTCGTTCAGCATCAGGCGCAACGACGTCTTCCAACCGCGCGTCCGCTTGCCTGCCAGCCTCGCGAGCCGGGTGGCCAAGAGCGCGGACAAGGAGCAACTCCTCAAGGAGCTCCAGGCGGCGGACGCGCTGCGCGACATCGGCTGGACCCAAGACCCCGAGCGCAGCGTCGCGCGTCACGGCGCGCAACGCGTCCTCGACGTGGTGGCATACGCCCGCGTACTCCAGGAGCGCTCCGAGCGCGCCGGCCGCCCGATATTCAACCTCGGCGGCTTCGTCAACAGCCTCCTCCAGCAGGGAGTAGAGCCGCCCAAGCAAGACGTTGCCGAGGCCAGCGGACCGCAGCCGCTCAACCGCGAACAGGCGCGCGCCATCGCCACCACCATCGCAGACGCCATGCACCGCGCAAGGCGGCAGCTGGCGGAGTCCGCATGGGACGACCTCAACCGCGACCAACGCGACCTCGTCCACACGCTGATGCAGGCAACCGTCCACCGCTTCACGCTCGAACGCCTCGAAGCAGACGGCTGGCAAGGCGCACTGTACGAAGCCAGTCGCATGGACGTCATGACCACCCACAACTTCCTGACGCTCCCACCCCACCTGCAAGATCTCGCGTCGTACCTCAAGACCTACGACCCGCTCGTCGAGTACGGACCGGAGGAGCGCGCGAAGATCCTCGCTGAACTCAAGGAAGTCCAGTAGGAGGCAAGCCATGTGCGGTCGTTACACCCTCTACCACCATGAGGACGACCTGGCGTCACTCTTCGAAGTCGCCACGTTCCCGCTCGAGGAACGTTACAACATCGCTCCAACGCAGCTCGTTCCCGTCGTGAGGGAACGCCAGGACGGCACTCGCGAGCTAGACAGCATGCGCTGGGGGCTAGTGCCTCACTGGGTGAAGGACCCGAGCGAGTTCAAGGCCAACCTGTTCAACGCCCGCTCGGAGAGCGCGGCAGAGAAGCCATCGTTCCGGGACGCCATGAAGAACGGGCGCTGCCTCATCCCGGCCAGCGGCTTCTACGAGTGGAAAGCCGCAGGTAGCGGCAAGCAGCCATACTTCATCCACCGCAAGGACGGCGCCCCGCTGGCGTTCGCGGGCCTCTACGCGTACTGGGGCAGGGGAGAGGGCGCGCTACTCAGCTGCACCATCCTCACGACCGACGCCAACGACGACATGCGGCCGCTACACGACCGCATGCCCGTGATCCTCGAAGCGGCGGCATGGGAGAGATGGCTGGACCCAGGCGAACACGACCCCAGGGCAGTCGAAGACCTGCTGACGCCAGCCGCGGACGGCCTGCTCGAGAGCTGGCCGGTGGCCAAGACAGTGGGCAACGCGCGCGTAGACTCCCCTGAGCTAGTCGCGAGAGCGTGAGGGCCAGGCGGCGCGCGCCAGGGAGCTGTGGAGGGGCAACAAAAAACAGCGCCCGTAAGCGCTGATGAAGAACATCATACAGCTTTATGCACTATTCGTCAAGACGATGCAGCCGTGCGGCCCTGGCGGCGCACGTGAGGCGTCGCGAAGGCCCGTCAAACGCTTGCGACGGGCGAGGCAGCGCGGCGCTTGGCGCTAGCCGACTTCGCCATCCACGCCGAGTAGGCGGCCAGCAACCCAGTCGCGGACAAGCCCCACAGGGCAGCAGCGTAGTTGCCGGTGCTCACATACGACAGCCCAACGGCCAGCGGCGCGAAAGTCTGCGCCACGGCGATCAGCGTGGCCATGGCGCCGTTGATGGCACCGTAGTGGGCGGAGCCGAACGCCTCGCCGACCAGCCCGGCCCGCACCAAGGTGCTCGCGCCGTTAGCCAAGCCGAACAGGACCGCGAAAGTCCACAGGCCGACGGCGCCAGGCACCAGGAGCAACGTTGCCAGGGCGGCTACGCGCGTCAAGTAAGTCGTGACCGCTAGGGAGTAGAGACTCACGAGGCGCGCGGCAGGTGCGAAGATCACCCGCCCTGCCACCTGAACCAGGCCGACGGCGCCAGCTACCGCGGCGACCAGGGCGGGGGAGTGACCGCGTTCGAGGAGCAGCGGCACCGTGTGAGCCGCCACCGCTACGATCGCGAGGCGGTCGAAGACGAACGCGCTCGTCAGCCACCAGAACAGCCTGGAGCGCAACGCCTCCGCCGTCGTGCCCGCCGGTTCGGCCGCCGCAGCGTCCTGCTCAGGCGCCGGCTTCGGCTGTAGCCCGTCCGGGTGCTGCCCGAACCGCCGCGGGTTATCCCTGATGATCAACGCATGTAGCGGCAGGCTAGTGACCAAGAGGAGGAGCGCAAGGCAACGCAGCGCCGTGCGCCAGCCGACGGCCTCGAGCAGACCCGTCGCCAAGGGAATGAAGATCGTGCTCGCGAGCCCAGCCACCATGGTGACGACGAGCATCGCCCTGATGCGATCGCGTCTGAACCAAGCGGCGATGACGGTGAACGCCACGTCGTAGAAGCTGAGGCCCATCGCGATGCCTACGCCTGCTTGAGCGGCGTAGACCACGACAAGCGACGGCGCGTACGACCACAGCAACACGCTCGCGGCGCCAAGTAGCGAACCAACGCTCATCGGCACCCTGGCCCCGCGCGCGTCAACCCAGCTGCCGATGGGGACTGCCGCAAGGCCAGACAGCAGCAGCGCGAGCGAGAACGCTCCCGCCGTCTGGGCCCTCGTCAGGCCGAGCTCGGCCTCCATCGGCAGCGTGAACACGCCGTACGAGTAGTACAAGACGCCGTAACCGATCGTCTGCGTGGCCGCCAAGGTCCAAGCGATACGCCAGCCGTGGAAACGCATGGAGAACAATATCAACGACGACTTTGCGCAACCACGGCCCCGCTTCGAGCCCAGCGGCACATGGCACGCGCTAACCTCACGCATGGCCCGCTTCGTCGCTAAACCACCGACAGCACGCGGCTACGCTAACGGCGGCCCCGCGAACCCCCTCGTGGCTACTGGAGTTCCCCTGCGCTGGGGAGTGGTAGCAACCGGCAAGATCGCTCACACCGTCACCGGGCAACTAGCGCTGCTCGAGGACGCACGCTTACAGGCTGTGAGCAGTCGCGCCCCAGACAAGGCGGCCGCCTTCGCTGCCATGTACGGTTTCGCGGCCAGCTACTCGGACGACGCCGCCCGCACGGGTTACGAGGCGCTTGCCGCCGACCCGCAAGTCGACGTCGTCTACGTCGCCACGCCACACGGGCAACACCATCAGGTCGTCATGCAGCTGCTGGCAGCCGGCAAGCACGTGCTGGTGGAGAAGGCGTTCACGGTGAACGCCCGCGAGGCAGCCGAGCTCATCGCGCTGGCCGGCGACCGCGGTGTGTTCCTCATGGAGGCGGTGTGGACACGCTTCCTCCCGGCATACCAGGCCGTGCTAGACGTTCTCGCCGGGGGAGGGATCGGCGCGGTGCGCTACGTTCAAGCCGACATGGGTTTCATGGCGGAGCGCGACCCCCGCACCCGCCTGTGGGCCCCGGCGGCAGGAGGCGGCGCATTACTAGACTTAGCGGTCTACCCACTAACTTGGGTGATCGGCGCACTCGGTTTCCCGACCGCCGTACAGGCAAGCGGACGCCTCAACAGCGAGGGAGTCGACGAACTCAGTGCACTAGCCCTGAGCTTCCCTGGCGGCGAGCAGGCCCAAGTGCTCGTGTCGTTCGTGTCGGACAGCACCCGCAAGGCGCGCATCGTCGGCACGGAAGGTTACGTCGAGACCGACGCGCCACTCACCAAGCCGGAGGGTTACACGGTGGGCGGGGCGGGGCAGCTTCACCACGAGAGTGTCCCGCACGGCTACGAGCCGTACACCTTCCAGTTGCGTGAGGTGACGCGCTGCATACAGCATGGGATGCTGGAGAGCCCGACCATGCCGCTCGAGCACACGCTGAGGACCATGCGCTTGCTAGACGAGGTGCGCGAGCAACTCGGAATGACCTTGCCGAACGACGCCACTGGCGAATGACCGGCTAACCTCCGCCCCGTAAGGCGAGTTCACTAGCGTGAGTTGTATGCCGCACTACTA
>CALCHY010000363.1 GCA_937907415.1 uncultured Trueperaceae bacterium | reverse complement strand
CCGGCTTCGGAAGGAGGGACAGCAGGTGCCGAGAGAACGTCCGGGGGGCGGTCTCATGAGGTACGGACTCACTTTCGGAAGGACTAACAATGGCGTTTTCTAGAAGGCTCGTTGCCGTGCTGGTCGGCTGCGCCCTCGCGTTCGCAGCCGCGCAAGGCTCCTACTCCGGCACGCGGAGCAGCCTCGACTTGATGGACGTGGACTTCATGTTCGTCGGCGCGCACCCTGACGACGACGGCAGCATAATGACCACGTTCGCCCGCTACATCCTCGATGAAGGTTACCAGGGCACCGTCGTGACCCTGACCGGCGGTGAGGGCGGCTCGAACGCCACCGGACCCGAACTCGGTCGCTCCCTTGGCCTCATCAGGCAAGAGGAGGAGCGGATCGCGCTTAGCTTGATCGGCGTTGACTCGCCGCATTGGCTAGGCCTGCAGGACTTCTACTTCACTCTCTCGGCCGAGGAGACGCTCGCTAAGTGGGGTGGGGACGAGTTCATCTGCGACGTCGTGCGCCTCGTGCGCCTCCGCCGCCCAGAAGTGATCGTCACCATGTGGCCGGGTCCTGGCACTCACGGGAACCACCAAGAAGCCGGGCGCGCGGCCACCATCGCCTTCGACCGCGCCGGCGACCCGGCGATGTGTCCGGCGCAGATCAGCGACGAGTACCTCCAGCCGTTCACCCCCCTCAAGCTGTACTACGGCGGCAGCAGCGAAACGCTGCCGACCACGTCGATTCCATCTGACGACTTCTCGCGCGCGGCGGACATGACCTACGCCGACATCGCAGCTCTCGCGCAGCGCATCTACCGCACGCAGGGTTGGGACCAGTTCCGTACCGTGCCCGTCGAGAACCCGCGGCCGTCGCAGTTCATGCTCATCCGGTCGCGCGTGCCCGTCTCGGCGAACGAGGCAAGCCTGCTCGAGGGCGCGCTGGAACCTGCTGGGCGCTCGCCAGCCGGCGTTCGCCTCGAAGTCGCGCCAGCCTCGTACGAGGCGGCTGACGGAGTGGCGCTGCCGGTAACGGTGACGTTCGTCAACGGCACTGACCTCCCCATGAGCGACCTGAGCCTTGACCTGACCGCCCCTGACGGTTGGCAAGTCTCGACCACGCAAGCGCAGAGCGGCGTTACCGCCGCCTCGGGTGAGACCGTAACGGCCACCTTCTCGGTCGTCGCCCCCGAGAGCGCATCTGCAGACGCTGCCGTAACCCTCACCGGTAGCTACCAAGCCGTGCAGGGCGGGCTCGACGTGGCGGGAAGCAACGTCGGTTGGGTGCGCATCGTTGCGCCCGTCGAGGTGGCTTTTGAGCCGCTCTTCGACGTGGCTGGCTACCGCACCTTCGCGGCGGAGACTCACACGCAACAGGTCATCCAGCGCCTGCCGACGCGCCTCCCCCTCCATATCGGGGCCGCCAACGACGTGGCCATCACCGTCACCAACCGCGGTGCGGCGGAAGTCACTGGCAACTTGACCTTCGACTTGCCTGCTGGCGTTACCGTTGCGAACAACGCGGAGTTCACGCTCGCGCCCACCAGCACCGACACCGTCACGGTGCAGTTGAACGTGACCGATGAGGCGCTCCCCGCAGGGCGTCACTCTGGCATCGTGCCTGTTACCGTCACCGCTACCGTGGGCGGCGTTACGAGCACCGATTCCGCGGACGCATACGTACTCCCGACCCTAGCGGTCGAGCCGGCCGCCACCATCGTCGTTGACGGCGACCTTTCCGACCTCGCAGCCGCCTCCAGTTTCCAGATCTCGCACCTGGACACCTGGCAGGGCAAAGCCGACGATGACGCCGACTCCAGCGGCACTGTTTACGTGGCGTACACGGACGAGGCGCTGTACGTTGGCGTGTCCGTGACGGACCAGACGGTCGTGTGCAACATCGCCGCTAACAACCCCCGCGGCTTCCACCGCTCGGACGCCCTCTTCGTCTCCGTCGACCCGAGCGGCGCTAGCCAAGACACCTCGACCGTCTTTCAACTAGGCGTGTTCCCATGCACGCTGACTGGCTTCGAGGCCATAGCTGCGCGCGACGGCGACGCCAACCAAGGCGACGCCGACCTAACGGCGCCATTGACGCGCTTCGCTTCCGCGAAGACCGACCTTGGCTACGACGTAGAAGTCAGTATCCCGTGGAGCGAGATGCCGGGCGGCAAGCCAGGCGTTGGCCAGCCGTTCAATTTCGACGTCACGATCTTCGACGGCGACCTCGCCGACGCGGGAGAAGGAGCCAACATCCGCGAGAGCAGCATCAGCTGGGCGTCCTTCAACTTGGGAGGCAAGCAGTTCCTGCCGTACCTGTGGGGGCGGCTGACGCTGGCCGACTGATCTCGAGCTGGCCGAAGAGTTCTGACGAGCCGCGATCGGCGATCAAGGCAGAAACCCGCGGCGCACCCCGAATTGGTGCGCCGCGGGTTCCTGCGTGGCGCTGGTGAGCGCTACTACGCAGCGAAGGCTAGCTGGTCGCTAGTACCCCAGCGCCGCCCCTTGCGGCCTGCGGCTGTCATTGGCGCCGGACAGGACGCCGGTCGTCAGGTTCCTGATGATCGCCTCGGCGGAGCCCCACGCACCGCCTTCTTGGATGACGTGGCCCATCGCCTCGAGGATGGCGCGCGTGTCGGCCGACAGCGCGTACTTCTCCGCGTACAGCACGTCAGGCAGCCACTGGTGGTGGATGCGCGGCGCGTCGATAGCCTCCTGGACGTCCATGCCGTGGTCGATGACGTTCATGATCGACTCGAGCGTGATGGTGATGATGCGCGAGCCCCCGGGGCTGCCCGTCACCATGAAGACCTCGCCGTCCTTGGTGATGACGGTCGGCGACATGGAGGAAAGCGGCGTCTTGCCCGGCGCGACCTCGTTAGCCTCCCCCTGGACGAGCCCGTAAGCGTTCGGTACGCCCGGCTTGACGGTGAAGTCGTCGAGCTCGTTGTTGAGGAGGAAGCCGGTGTCGCCGGCGATCTTCTTGACGCCGAAGCTGAGGTTGAGCGTGTAGGTGACGGCCACCGCGTTGCCGGCGGCGTCGACGATGGAGTAGTGGTTCGTGTTCGTGCCCTCGTGCGGCGGTGTGCCTGGCATGACATCCGTCGAGAGCGTGGCGCGGTTGCCGACGATCTTCGCCCGGATCTGGGCTGCGTAATCCTTGGAGAGGAGCCGCTCGAGTGGGTTCTCGACGAACTCTGGGTCGCCAAGGTACGTGTTGCGGTCGACGTACGCGTGGCGCATGGCCTCGGTCATGAAGTGCACGGTTTGGGCCGAGTTGAAGCCCAAGTAGCCGATGGGGTAGCCCTCGAGGATGTTCAGGATCTCGCAGATGATGGTGCCGCCTGAGCTGGGTGGCGGCGAAGAGATCACGTCGTAACCGCGGTAATTGCAGGTGACCGGGTCGTACTCGGCCACGGCGTAGTTCTCGAAGTCTTCCTTGCTTAGGATGCCGCCGTTCGCTTCACTAGCGGCGACGACGGCGTCCGCGATCGCGCCCTTGTAGAACGCGTCTGTGCCCCCGTCAGAGATCGCCTGTAGGGTGGCGGCGAGCTGCGACTGCACGATGGTGTCGCCAGCTTGGTAGCGCTCGCCGTCCTTGAGGAAGATGGCGGCCACGTTCTCCTCCGCGCGGAAGGCGTCGAGCGGAACGTTGAGGATGTCGTCACCCGGCACGAGCACGAAGCCGTCGCGCGCCAACGAGATGGCCGGGGCGAGGAGCGCTTCGCGGCTCATGGTGCCGTAGTGCTCGCGAGCGTACTCGAGGCCCATGACGGTGCCTGGAACGCCGATGCCGAGCCACGACTGCGTGCTGGCGCCGGAGATGACGTTGCCATCCGCGTCTAGGTACATGTCCCGCGTGGCGTTGAGGCTCGCCTTCTCGCGGAAGTTGATGAAGATGTCCTCGCCCGCGGCAGTGTGCACGAGCATGAAGCCGCCGCCGCCGATGTTCCCGGAACTCGGTAGGGTTACGGCGAGGGCGTAGCCGACGGCGACGGCAGCGTCGACGGCGTTGCCGCCTTGCTGCAGCACGTCGAGCCCAACCTGGCTGGCAAGGTGCTGGGCGGTGACGACCATCCCGTTCTTGGCTTGCACGGGTGCGGGCGACTTGGCGAACGCCGGCCCCACCGCCAACGCCACGAAGAGGCAGACCGTTAAGACAACTGACCTAGGAGGGCTTCGCATGTGGCACCACTTCCCTTCAGATTGTGGTTTACGGTCTTGATGTTAGCGCCGCGGCCAAGCCGAGAGGATGACGGATGAGAGCGGTCGTACTCACTATTGGGGTAAAGGGGTGGGCGTACGAGGGCAGCCCTACGTGCCGAGCGCCATGAGCAGTGGCCGCACCTCATCAAGCTGTTCCAGGCTAGCTAGGTAGCTCTCCGCCAGAGAGAAGTCGCGTCCGTTAGCGGCGCGCGCGACGTTGGAGCGGAACTTCTGTAGGACCTCGTCTTCGCTGAGAGGGCGGGCACTGCCACCGCGGTTCGTTGGCACCCACTCCTCGATGGTCGAGCCGTCGTCGTAACGCACGGTCAGGCGGCAGGGGAACTGGTGCGGGAACAGCGCTTCACATTCTCGGTCGGCGTAGCAGTGAACCCGCTCGGCCAACGCGAGCCTGTCGGGATCCGTAACGGCCGCGTCTTCGAAGTCTTCCAGGTCTAGGCCCAAGCCGTGCCCGCTGGACAACAGTGCCGTTGCTACGGTGAACGGGGCGGAGAAGCGGGCAGCGTAGCCGCTTTCGGGTCGGACCTTGGCGGCGCGCGGCTCGGCGATGGTGCGCAGCGTGGCGCCCGCCACGCCCAGGTCGATGCGCTCGATTCTCTGCCAAGGGAGCGTTGCGCGCTCACGGATCGTGCGGGCGGCGTCGATGGCGGTATGGATGAAGTGATTGACGGGGTAGGGCTTGAAGAAGATCCCGGGCGTCTCCCACTCCTCGCCAAGGCCGTTGGCGGGATCGACGGTCAAGGCGGCATCACCAAGCAAGTAGTAGAAGTACCCGAAGCGCCCTTCAAACAGGGTGGGTGGGCCACTGATGCCGGCGTTAGCGAGCCTTGCGGCCCAGATGGCAGAGTGGCACGCCCAGGCGCCGTGGATGCGTTTCACGGTTCCGCCGGTGCGGTTAGCCTCCAGCAGACCGGCTCCCATGCTGCCGGCCACACCCATGGCGTCGGCGATCTGCTTGGCGGAGCCACCCAATAGTCGACTGGCGACCGCCGCCGCTGCCACGGTGCCGCAGATGGACGTGGCGTGTAGGCCCTTCTCGAAGTAGACGGAGTTCTTGATGACAGGGTCGTAAGCCGCCATGCCTAACCGCACTAGGATCTCGTACCCGGCGGCCAGCGCCGTGATGGTCTCGGCGCCGGTCGCCCCGGCTAGCTCGGCAGCCGCCAGAGCTGCTGGAACTAGGATGGCACTGGGGTGCAGGATAGACGGGAGATGAGTGTCGTCGTAATCAAGGGCGTGCGAGAGCAAGCCCCCGACGAAAGCCGCGTTGGCGGCGGGTATGCGAGCGTCCGCCAAGAGGGTAGAGGCCTCCTGCGCACCGCCGCCGCTGAGCACTAGCTCCCAGACCGGCCGCAGGTGATCGACCGCGGTTGCCGCCTTGGCGATGCCGAGCGTGTCAGTGATGCGCATGCGGACGCTCTCGACCACCGCCGCGGGTACATCCTCGAACCTGAGCGCTGCCGTGAAGGCCGCGATCCGCTGGGCAACGGTGCCGTTCGCCGCTTGGTTGCTCATACGAGCGCCACCGGCCGGACCGGTGAGCCCGTAGCCCCCGTGATCTTGAGCGGCAGGGCGATGAACAAGAACTCGTAGTGGCGCCCGCTCGCTAGCGCCTCGAGTTCGAGCAGCTCGATGATGTGAATCTGGTTCTCCACGAGGAACACGCGGTGTGCGGGCAAAACGGAGTGGCCCTTGCCTGGCGCGATGTGCTCGAACGCGATGGTGTCTGAGCCGACGTACTTGATCGCGCGCTTAGCCAACCACTGGGCGGCTTCCTCCGTTGGCCCTGGGACGCCACCGGTCTGGCCCTGGAACCTGGGGACGTCGTGCCAGTGCTTTGGCCACCCCGTTCTGATCAGAACGGCGTCGCCGGGCTTCAACTCAGTACCCTGCTGGGCCGCTGTGCGCTCCAACTCGGCCACGCCGATGGGGAAGCCGTCGTCCAGGACCTCTTTCCCGAGGCATCCGGCTACGTCGAGGAGCACGCCGCGGCAGATGATCGGCTCGATGGTCTCAACGCCGAGCTGGGCGAAGCGTCCACTCACTAACGCACCATGAGCGTCGACTCCGCCAGCCAAGCGCCCGTCCTGGGAGACGTGACTGAACGCATCGATGTGCGTGCCGACGTGCCCTCCCGTGATGATGATCTCGTTGGCCGCCGAGCCGCCGTCTGACCTGGTCATATCGCCGTGGCGCCGCTCCAGGATCATCCTGAAAGGCGGATGGTTCGGTGATTGAGGCATGCCCCGCTCGAGCGGCTGCCCCAAGTCGATGACCACGGCTTGCGTACAGGCCATTAGTTCAGGTCTCATCGTGGTTCCTCCCTAGTTTCCCTTGCCGCCGACTTGGCTAGGGCGAGCACGGTCCTAGCGCGTTTGGCGACCGCCTCGTCGACGAACTGGCCCCCTGCTGTCTTGGCGACGGCGCCGCCGAGCTTCAGCGCCGCTTCGAAGGCGGCCAGTTGTTCGGTTGCCGCCTCGATCTCCGC
>CALCHY010000362.1 GCA_937907415.1 uncultured Trueperaceae bacterium | reverse complement strand
CCGCCGGCCGAGTTCGAGCAGATGTACTATCGCCAGCAGGGTCAGGCGGCTGCCTGACTCAAGCAATCTAGCCTCCGGAAAACACGGGACGGTTCAGATTGCTGGCGAAATAGGGGTGGACGCCAGCAGGCGTGCTGTGGATGCGCGACTCCTCGAGTACCTCGCCCGTGACGCCGTCGAGGACACAGATCGGCGGTTGCTAATCGCCTATATCTAGCCGAATGGTCGTTGCGCTAACCTGTCGCGCAGCCGATTTCCTATCTTTGCCTTTGAGCCCAATACGAACGCAGGTGGAAGCCCCAGAAGCTAGGGTAACCGAGTTCGAGGTGGGCGGCCTAATTCATCCCATTGCGGTGACGGATTGAGACCGCCACGCAGGGCGGGTCGTAAGGCTCCCACCGGCCATGGGACAACTGGTGCTAGGGAATCAATCATCGACCTCGGCGGTGGGCGGACAACTGCAACCTGGGATGACGCAAGGTCAAAGCATTGAACGTCATTCGGCCGTAAGGTCCTGGCCAGCGCAAAGACTGTAGAACCCGCGCGACGCCAAGCACGGAAGGTGCGGAGACTCGATTTTGAGAATCCAGGACCGGGTCATCTACTGATTGTGCCAACACCCCCATTCGAGGGTGCAACCCCACTCCTGTGGCAGCAACAATACTTCCATGAGGGCAGGTCGTGCCAGAAGAGGGTTCACCGTTATTGAGCTGCTAATCGCAATTGCTGTGATTGGTATTCTTGCAAGTATTGGGCTTGCTTCGTATCGACCCCCAGAAGCGCGGATTCTGGCGAACGACTGGAACCTGCTCGTACGACAGGGTCGCTACGAAGCTATTCAACGGAACTATCCGGTGGCGGTTGTCTGGGACCCGTCTCTGGCCGCGTTGTCCACTGTTCTAGACCTCGCCTCACCGAGCGTGGCGTCCGCCTGTTCCGGGAGCACGGTCCTCCGAACTCACGGCGAGGCCGATTATCCGCGAGTCTCGGTTATCTCCGCGCCAGCGAGTGTCACGGGCATCGTTTGGCTACCTAGTGGCCAGGTCAGAAGCTGTACCGGAGGTGTTCCGGTCGCATTCGGCATGGACATCGATGACGGCCGCCGTTTGGTGCAGTTCAGTCTCACGAGCACGGGGAAGGTTGAGATTAGATGAGGTCTGCTACGGGGCTAACGTTAATCGAGGTTGTCGTGGCCATCGCGGTATTGGTCGTCGGGATATTCGCGGCGGTCCAATTTCAGGTGAGTTCGTTGCGGGCAACGAGCCTCTCCGAGATCACTCAACAACTCTCCAGGATCGGACAGGCGGAGGTCGAATGGCGCAGGCAAACGGCTATCGACCTTGGTACGCATGATTGTCAAACCTTCAGGCCAGCAGAGTATCCATCTTGCACTGTGACCATGACTCCGTGTGTGATGTTAGACGGCCAGTACGGTTTCACATGCAATGCCAGCGTATTGTCGCCCATTGCCTATCGCGTTCAGGTCAACGTCGTTGGGCCGCGTGAGCAGCAGTTTGACCTCGAATCCTTCTATACGGGAATCTATGTCGCGGGATCCACGGGCTCCCAGGGTGCGGCGTGGTCCTATCCAGCGGACGAGCCGGACTCAGGCACGGGCGCGCCCGTGACACCAGGAGGCTGACTGTGCGCCGTCTTGTTGCTGGCTTCACGCTGATCGAGCTGTTGATCTCGATGGCTATCATGCTGCTCGTACTAGGCGCCGTGCTTGCCTTCTTCGTCCAGAGCCAGCGAGTCTATCGGGTGCAGGAGCAGGTTTCGGACCGCCAAGCGGCAGCGGACTCTGCGATCCAGTTGATGACTTACGAGATCGGCCTCGCGGGCTACAAGGGTACCGGAGAGAATGACCCAATTAAGCCCTTCGCGGGTGGTTCCACTACTTTGCGCATCGATCGGGGACCCGATTCCGCGAGCCCGGATACGATTACAGTTCGCTACTTCGAAGACCGGTTCGTGAGCTCCTCCCAAGAACTTGTCGTGGCTTACAGCGTGGATACCACTGTGCAGACCCTCATGAGGAGCGAGGCGTCGAGCGCGCCCCAAGAGCTGGTCGACGGCGTGTTGAATCTCAAAGTCGTTCAGTTCATCCGGAGGGACGGGGTGCGCGTCGACCTGACCACCACTGGCGGATCGGTTCCCGAGAACTTAGCGGCCCTTAATGTCGAATTGACTTTGGCTAGCGGCCGCACGTGGCGGTTCCCGATTGCGATTGTAAATGCTCAGCAGGCCGTTCTCAACTAGGAGTGTAAGCATATGCGCATGAATCGTGGAATTGCCCTTATTGCTAGCTTAGTGATACTAGCTGTCGTAGCGATGGTGGGCGTAGGTGCCTTCTTCATGTCGAATATGGACTTGAAGATCGCAGGTAACGCGCGGAGCCATGTTCTCGCTAGATATAACGCAGAGTCCGGCCTAGATACCGCGCTCGTGATCGCAGCACGCGAGTTCCGTGACAGTAGCGGTGTATTACCGACCGCTGCGGAGTTTGCGGCCATCTTTCCCTCCTCCGCCGACGGAACCAGCGCGGTGCAGTTCGAGTTGGTACCAGGAGGCTATCGTACTTTTGCCGCTGACGAAGCCTCGGTTAGTGTCCGGGGGTTTGGCCCGAACGGAGCACAGTACGTTGCAGAGGCGCGCTTCCGCGGGGTCGGTACGCCGGTGGATGTCACAACCACGACGAATCCACTCTTCGGTATTGGCTTCGTCACGAACGGCGGGGTGGAGTTTCCGGGCAATTCCACGCTGGATTTGAATGTTTGGGCGGGTACTGCCATCAAGTTTCCTGGCGGGAAGTCGCGGCTAGGGAGCGGCTTCTGGGCTAGAACAGCGGGGCCAGTAGGCACGCAATGCGATATTGGGAAGACCCGCTGTCAAACCGAGGCCGCCTACCCGAACGTTACTCCGCCGAACTTCGATGCCCAGAGGCTTCAGGTCATCGCCAAGTACCGCGAGCTGACGGACCCAGATGACCTCGTTGCCGATCGTGCGGACCTGGCAGATGTGTGCACTGAGTTCATTACTTCGAACACCTCTAGGGGCAACTTCTCGTCCAAGATCCTCTGCCTGGCACCGGGCGTGTCCCTGACACTTACCGGCAACATCAAGGACGTAGTGGTCATCGGCGATGCCTCGAATACCGTCAAACTCTCTGCTAACACTGCCTCCCTACTTGCGGACGGCACGGGCCTGGGCGCGACAATCGTCGCCGGAACGGTCAACTTGAGCGACAAGAACACCACGATGGCTGGTGAGAACACGGTAATTGCCAAGGCTGACATCGAGTTCAACAAGGGTGTGACGTCTGTCGACACATCCGCCAGGACACTGATTAGTACTGAAGGCGACGTGCTGCTGAACGGCAATGGTGGCCGCGACATCTACGCAACGTTCTGGACGGGTGGAACTTACCGGATTAATGGTACCCAAGGTGACTTTATTGGGTCAGTGGTGGCCGCTTCGGGGACGATCGCCATCACCGGCAATGGTGGCGTCGACCATGCTCGACTACCCGAACACTTGCTCAATCCATTCATTCCGACTGTTACGACTGGGCGAACTTTTACGGACGCAGGCATCCTAGTCCTCAGTCGGCGATAGAGAACTGGCCTTCGGCCACATTGGTGGTGTGAGTGACGGGCGTTGGGGTGCCGGCTGGGGGCCAGGGAGGACCTAAAGTAAGACTCCCGTGACGGCTCCCTGATATCCTGCCTCAAATGCAACATAGAGCACGAAGTGTCCGCAACTCCGGCGCCTCTGGGTTCACGCTCCTTGAGTTGCTGGTCGTAATCGCCATCATTGGCATCGTTGCAGGCCTCGCCGTAATGGCGGGCCGCCCAGTCGTTCGGGCACAGGCCGGGGAGGCCGCCTTCCGAACGTTGCAGCAGAGCGTGTGGCAGGGCGCAACAATGGCG
>CALCHY010000361.1 GCA_937907415.1 uncultured Trueperaceae bacterium | reverse complement strand
CGTTGGCAGCGCAACGCCCCTAGCGGCGACGGTGGCCGGACTGCCCGTGAGGTTGGCAGGCGCAGGCGAAGACGAGCCCTGGGCGGCGCTAAGCGGCGCCGTGGAAGCGGCGGCAGACGGCGGCTACGAGCTAGACGCGCAACTACCGGCCGGCAGCGTGGTGGCCGGCCTCGAGTTGCCGACGAACCTGGCGCTGACGGGCGCGGTGCCAGCAGACCTCGGCTCGCTGCGCGCCACGGCCACCGTTGGCGGCGTGGCGGCCGACGTGACCGCCGACTGGACAACGGCGCATGACGTCAAGGTCAACGCCGCCGGCATAGACGTGGCGTACGACCTGACTAACGCGGCCTGGACGGCGCGCGGGAACGCAGACGTAGCCACGCTTACCAGGGCGCTGGGCCTCGGCGCAGCTGGTTTGACCGGCGAGGTAACGCTCGACCTCTCGGGTACGGCAGGCGGCGTGAGCGGGCCCGCGAACATCACCATCACCGCGCCCGTCGCCCTGACCGTCAACGCCGTGGCCGACGGCGAGAACGTCACCCTCGACCTCGCAGGGGACGCCAGCGGCCTGCCGATCACCGGCTCGGGCAGCGCGACCCTAACGGAGCTCGACGCCGCCAAGTTGAACGTCAACGTGGGTCCGCTCGAGGGACTAGTTCTCACGCCGGCGGGAGTCACGGGCCGCGGCGTGGTTGCGCGGCAGGCGTTCGGGCCACTCGCGCTCGCCCCCACCCCGTGGACGCTTGAGGCCTCGTGGGCCGCGTTGACCGCCAGCATGACGGTCGGCGGCCAGGACCTCACCGCGCGCTTGGTGGACGGCGATTTGCAGCTGGCCGGCGCCCTGGCGGCAGCGCTCGAGTACGCGGGGACCACCTACGACGTGCTGGTCTCCCCCGGCGCGGGGACGGCCGTTCTCGGCGCGAACCTGGCGGCGTTCCCCGTCCGCGCCACGGTCACGAACCGCGCCACCGGTGAGCGTCTCGTGACGGGCGCTGGGAGTCTGGCGGACCTGGCGGTCACCCTAGCGGTAGGCGCTGAAGAGTTGACGGCGGCCCTGCCAGAGTCGTTGCGGCCAGACTGGCGCATTTCCGGGAGCGGCACCGTTAACTTGCTGGCCGGCCCGAGTTACCGCGCGAACCTCAACTTGGTTCCAGGGCCAACTGCCAGCGACGACACGCCCCTAACAGCCAGGTTGACGGGCCTCGGCGCCCAAGCCGACCTGAACGTGGACGGCGCGGGCATCTACCTCAGCAGCGAGGCGGCGCCGGACGGCGGGCGCCTGCGGCTGCGCGCTAGCGCCGCCCCTCTCGACCGTTACCTGCCTGCGGGCAGCGGAGGTGACCTATCCGGCACCCTCGTGCTCGAGGCCGGCAAGTGGGGCGGCGCGCTGACGGCCAACCTGACCGGTCCGTTGGCGGCGTCCGTCACGTTCGCCGGGGCCGGTGAGGAGCTGCGGGTCTCAGCCACCGCCACCGGGCCAGCCGCCAGCACGCTCGTGGCGCGCGGCAGCCTGCTACCCCGCTTGCACCTCACTGCACAAGCGAGCGCGCTTGACGACTGGGTAAGCGCCGACCTCGTCTACGACGACGGCCTGAAGGGGCAGCTACAGACCAGGCCGCTCGACCTCGGGGCCCTAGCCAGCGTGCCACCACTCGAGCTCGCCCTTGACTACGACCCCGCGACGGGCTCCATAGGGCTGACACAAGGAGCGAACGCCGGTGGTTGGCGGCTGGAGAACGGCCAGCTGAGTGGCGCACTGACCGTGCCCGTCGCCACGGCGGCAGGCACCGTCGACGTCGAGGCCGCCGTGCGCGGTTCGCTGGCAGACGCCGAAGTAGTCGCGCAGCTTAGCGGCGCGGTCGTCGGCTCTCTGACGGCCTCGGCGGCGGCCGGGGCCGAGGCGGCGCTCAGCGTGCCAGCTGCCAGCGTGCTTGCCGCCGTGCCCGCCCTCGAGGCCGTGGCTGGCTTGCTGACCGAGCCGCTCACCCTCGACGCGGCGCTAGCGACTAGCGGCGCCTGGACGGCGACTGCGCTGACGGCGGTCGCCAGCGGCGCAACCTCAACGGTCGTCCGCGCGGACCTGCGAGGCGACTTGCTCGACTACTCCGGCGCGCTGCTCGTGCAGAGGGACGGCGCCGCCCTCGCCACCGCCGACGTGACCGGCAGCGGCGCCGACCTACGCGCGGCGCTCGACCTTGGCGCCGTCAACTGGACGGCCATCGGCGAAGCCTTCGGCACCGACCTACGAGTAGACGGCACGGGCTCGCTCACCCTCGCTACCCAGCCGCTGGCCGTCGGCTTAACGCTTGATCTGCAGGGGCGCTCGGGCGGCAACGAGGTGCGCGTTCACGGCACCGCGCCGAACGACCTCCACCTCAGCCTCAGCGGCCCGGCGGGCGAACTGAACGGTCTCCTCGCCTGGACCGCCGAAGCGGGCGCGCCGCCGCAAGCCCGCCTGGAAGGCACGTTCGGCAACACCACCGTGTCGGCGCTCGTGGGCGCTACGCCCGATGGCGGAGGCAACCTCAGCGTGCGTTACGGCGCGGCCGACCTCAGCGCCACCGTGGGACCGAACGAGGCGGGGGCAGGCCGCGGCATCGCGGTGCGGCTGCAAGCGCCGCCAGACAGCGTTCTTGCGTACGGGGTGGTGGCCGACGCGGAGTTGACGTTGCAGGGCAACTACCTCAGCGTCAACACCTTGAACGCCAGCATCACTGGCCTCCTACCAGAGGCCGTGACGTTGCAGGCGGCCGGCGCCGTTACCCCGGCGCTGGACCTCAGGGGCAGCGTCACGACGCCCGCGCTGCCAGACGCCGCCGCCATGGCCCTCGTCGCCAGCGACTTGACGCTCTCGTGGCGCGACCTGCAGTTGCGCACCACGCCGAGCCTTGCCACCTTCGCGTTGCAGGGCAGCGCTAGCGAGGTTGACGTCGCTGCCGTCATCGCGCTGCTGCCGGACCTGCCGGCCGCGTTGGCGGACGTTCAGGCCGCCGTGCCTGCCAGCGACCTCAGTTGGTCGCGTTCAGGCGGCTTCTCCGGCAGACTGCACGCCACGGCGTCGAGCAGCGTTGGCGCGCTAGCGGAGCCGCTGCGCCTAAGCGTGAACGCCGTAGGAGACGGGCAGCTACTGCTCGACGCAGGCGCCTGGCTAACGGGTGAGGACGCCGCGGCCAACGCGCCGCCAGCGGCCCACGCCGCGATAAGGCTGGCGGCCGACCCAGTCGCCGACCCCAGCATCAGCGGCCACGTCGAGTTGACGATGGCGCTCGAACAGTTGCTCGCCGCCGCCTCCGCCGCGCCGACCGCGCTAGCTGCTCACCTAACGGTCGGCGGCACCCTCACCAACCCGGAGCTGCACGGCACGGCCACTCTTACGGGCGCCATCTCCGCCACGGGGCCGGTCGCTTATGCAGGCGCCGCGGCCAGCGCCGACCTCAAGGGCCCGAACGTAACGGCCACCTTCGAAGCTAATCAGCCGAACGGTGGGCAGTTGGCTTGGCAAGGCAGATTGCGCGCGACCGACTTCGACCTCGCGCCGTGGGTCCCGCAGGTAACAGCGCCGCGCCTGAACCTGACGGCGGCAGTCTCCTCTGCCGGCGTCTTGGTAGACGAGCTCGTGCTGACCGCCCCCAACTCGCGGGTGACGGGCAAAGGCGGCTTCACGCTCGGCGCAGCCGCCAGTGCGGACTTCGCGCTTAGCGCCCAACTGAACCTGGCGGACGTGAACCTCACGGACGCTCCCCTCGTTGGCACCTTGCGTGGCCCGCTCTCCCTAACGGCGCTCGACCTCAACGACCTCGGCAGCGCCGTGATCGCGGGCTCGCTCAACGCCAGCGGCCTCGGCGTGGTGGGGTTCGACGGCAGCGTCAGCGGCGGCCTGTCGGTTGGCGGCACGGTCGCCGACCCGAGCATCACGGCCAACCTCGTGGGCGACGGGCGTGTGACCGGCACACTGGCGGCTAGTGGTCGCCCGGCGGGCGGCGAGCTCAACCTCACCAGCGACTTGGCCGTCGGGCAGTTCGCCACCGACCTGCGGGCCAGCCTGCGAGCGGGCGTCGCCAGCGCGGCAGGTAGCGCCCGTTACGGCGAGGCCGTGCTCCTCTTCGCTGGCGGCGAGAACGGCGACGGCCCAACGGTGGTGCTTACGGGCGCGGGTCGCCTGGCAGGCTTCAGTGCCGACGTGGCCGCCGACCTGGGATCGGCGAGCCTGGCCGGCGACCTGAGCGCCGTCAGTTCCAGCCTGGCTGGCAAGGTGAGCGTCGCGCTCGACGCTAACGGCGACGGACCGTGGTTGCAGGCGAGCGTCTACAACGCAAGCGCGGGCGGCATCGACCTCGGTGACATCCACTTGACGGCCCCGGCGGCGCTCGGGCGTTACACCCTCACCAGCGAGCACCTGACGGGAGCGTTCACGACCACGACAGGCGAGTGGAACGCTGCCCTAACGGCACTCGAGGTCGGGGCGGGCATAACCGTGAACGCGGCAGGGTCAGGCAGCTTGTCGAGCGTGCGTTTCCAAGGCAGCGCGGCTGGCCCCGACCTTGACCTCGCCCTCGACCTGGCCGCGGCCGACGGTTCCCCCATGACGGTTGCGCTGAACGGCAGCGCATACGGCGGCGCCGTCGCCCTAAGCGCCGAGCGCGGCACGGCTGGCGCGAGCGGTTCGTGGACGGGCACCGCCACCCTGGCGGGCGCAGAACTAGCTGGCATGGCGTTCGGTGCGACCGGCACCGTGATCGGCGAGGGCGCCTTGCCGCAACTCGTGCTCAGCACCAACGTCGAGGGCAGCGTCGACTCCGGCATCGCCGCCGTCGGCCGCGCCACCATCTCGACGACGGGAGTGACCCTCGACCAGATCGTCAGCGGCGCGCCACTCAGCCAATCGCTGCGCGTGCAGGGACGCCTGTGGCCGACCACCGACCTGAACGTCGCCACCCTCGCCGAAACGCCAGCCGTCAGGCAGGGCATCGACCTCCCCGTGACGTCGCAGGTGCGGTTGCGGACGGTAGCCGGTCTAGGACTGCGCGCCTCCGGCACCATGCGGCTGGACCTCGGCCCCGCGCGCTTGGCTCTTGGCGGCCAGGACTCCGCCCCGCAACTGACGGCGCAGGTCACGGGCCTGCCGCAGCTAAGGGCCGTGGCGACCCTCACGGCGCCCGACCTCGTGGCGCTGGTCGGTGACGTGGTCACGAACGGCTTACGCTTCGAAGGCGCAGACGCGGTGCGCGGTGGCGGCGTCGTCACGCTGGCACCGGCGCCGACCGTCACCCTCGACGACTTCGGGGCAACGCTGGCTGGCATCGACGTACGCGCAAGTGGCACCGTCGGCCTCGACGCGGCGGACTTGGCCGGAGAGGTGGTCTTGGCCACCGACCTGCCCCTCGCCAACGGCGACCTCGGCGCGGCGAGCTCCCCAGTGACCGAGTACACCCTCCCGTGGACGCTGGTGGCCGACGCCGGCGTCTGGCGCCTGGCATACGCAGGTGAGCTCGGGACGGTTCTCGGCAAGTACGAACCCGTCACGGCGCCAGACGCCGTTTCTCTCGACGTGAACCTCAACCTAAGCGGCGGCGTAGTGCGCGCCGAGCTTGACCACCGCGCTGGTCAACTGACGGGCAACCTCCACGTCGACGGCTTGAGGCTCGTACCTCAAGGAGTGGGGGCTATCGAAGTCAACGCCGAGGGGAGCATCGCGGATGGTCTGGTGGGTGGCAGCGCCACCCTCGACTCGGAGGCGGGACGCCTGACCCTGAGCGGCAGTTGGGGCTTGGCTGGGCTGCTGCCTGCCGCCTTCACGGTCGGCGCGCCTAGCGGTGGGCGCATCGAGGCGCGCCTCAGGAACCTCGAGCTCTCGCTCATCCCCGCCGTGCACGAGCGTGCGCCGTTCTTATCGGGCTCCATCACCGGCGTACTGCAACTACGTGACGAGCTCGTGTTCGGGCAGTTGGTGAGCCTAGAAGTCACGGCCGGGGGCGCAAGCTCGAGCGCGGAACTGGCCGTTAGCGGCAGCCTCTCGTCGCTCGACGCCACCTTGCGCGTCAAGGGAGGCACGTTCACCGCCAACCTCTCAGGCGCCCGCCTCAGCGGCTCAGGGCGCTTCGAGCGCTTCCCCGCGCAGTTCGTCGCCCAGGCCGTGGTCGGGCCTTCAGACGTGACGGCGGACGTGACGGGCGTGCTGCGCTTCGACCTGCCCCTCACCGACGTCTGGTCAGGCTACTTGCGCCTCGCCACGGAGGAGGTGCGCCTGGAGCGCGCCGGGGTGCCGACCGTCGGCAACCTCTCACTGACGTTCGACGACCGCGCCCTCGTGGTCGAGCACGCCGAGTTCGTCGGCTTGGGCAGTTGGGAGGCGCAGGGGCAGTTGCGGGAGGAGGACCTTGACTTCCGCCTCGAGGCGGCCGAGGCTGACTTCACGCCGCTCCTAGGGCTCTTCCCGTCCCTGGCGCGCCTTGGTGTGGGGGCCAGCGGTTCACTCACCATCGACATCGGCGGTGACTTGGCGCAACCCAGCGCCACCGTCTCCAGCCCCGGCCTTGATTTCGAGGTGGCGGGCAGCCGCTACCGCCTCGAGCAGACCGAGGTGACCCTCGAGGGCACTGCCCTGACCGTCGCGGCCCAAGTGAGCGGCGTCTCGCCCCTCGCCGGGCGGCTCGACGTCTCTGGCGGCGCGCGACTCTCGCTCGCGCCGGTGAGCTTGAACGGCGTACAAGTGAACTTCGACGGCAGCGCCGACGTGGCGGGTGTTGGCGTCATCGAAGGCCTCACTGGTGCGATCACGAAGGACGGCACGAGGGACCTCGCGCTAACAGCCAACGGGCGGCTAGGCAGCGGCGACCTCACCGTGACGGGCAGCCTCCTCCCCCTTGACCTCCAGGCGCGCGGCAAGGGGCTCACGGTGGCGTTCACGCCGTTGCTGGTCGCCAACGCGCTCGTGGACGCGGACCTGACCCTCGTCGAGGAACCCGGCGGCGTCGCGCTTGGCGGGTCACTGACGGCGAGCGAAGTCATCGTCGACCCAAGCGTCCGCCCGCCTGCCGCCCCGGCGCCAGCGGCGAGCAGCGCTCTCGAACCCGGCACGAACGCCCTAGCGAGCCTGCGCTTCGCGGACCTCGCCATCCGCGCGCCGCAGCGCGTGCTGCTCACCATCAACCTAGCCTCTGCCGAGGCGGCCCTCGACCTCGTCCTAAGCGGCACGGCCGCCGCCCCACGCCTCGTCGGCTCCGCCAGCACGCTGCGCGGCAACCTGCGCTTCTCAGGCCGCGACTACACGATCGACCACGCCCTAGCCACCTGGGGAGCAGGCACCGGTCTCTACCCCGCCCTCGACGTGGCGGCGCACGCCGAGTTCGACAAGTCGCGCGTCGTGGCGGCGGACAACCGGGTTAGCTTCGTCGTGCCGCGCGAGGGGCAGACGTTCGTCGTGAACCTGGCCTTCACCGGGCAGATGGTAGCGGCGCCAGCCAACGAGGGAGGTTTCCGCTTCGACCTCCAACCGCGCGTGTCGTCAGACGCACGCATCGAGGTCGAGGGTGACGGCACTGGCAGCGGCGTGCGCTCGTTCACCGAAGCCGAACTCGTCAGCCTCATCACGCTCGGGCGCTTCGAGCTGAACGCTGGGCTGATCGGCACTGGCGGGTTGGGCCAGGCCGTCGCGCAGGGCGCCCTCGACACGGCCGTCGACCTACTAGTCGTCAGCGAGCTGGCGAACGCCATCAGGGAGGCGCTCGGGCTGGACGTCGTCGAGATCCGCACGTCCGCACTCTCCAGCCTCATCGACGCCAGCGAGCAACCGTTCGGCGTGTCGTTGCGCCTAGGCGGTTACCTCAACCCCGATCTCTTCGCCAGCTACCGCATCGGCACTTACGACGGGCCTGATCGCACTTACTCCGTCACGAACGAGGTCCTCCTCTCATACGGCCTCGGTCCGCTCGACCTCGACCTCACCGGCCGCATCGACTTCCCCGCCGCCGGTGTCCCTGACGCGCCGCGGCCTGAGTTGGGCGTGTCCCTCTCCTACTCGTTCGGACCCACCTTCGGGCTCGACACTGGCGTGACGCTAAGCACGGACCGCAGCGCCTTCCAAGTGGGCGTAACGTTGCGCTGGTAACGGAAGGTGTACGGACGGGGTGCCGACGGCCGGTGAGTTGGTCTGCACGGCTGGTATAAGAATCCAGTGCCGACGACAACCGCGGAGGTGGCTACGCCATGAGTGAAACAAGCAGCGCCAACCAGACACGAGGAACGCGCGCGCCACTCACGGCGTCGCACGGCCTCGACCTCACCGCCGCCAAGAGCGTGCAACTCAACCTGAGCGCAGCCGAACTAGTCGAGCGCGCCCTGGCGCGCGGTGAGGGGCAACTGGCCAGCACCGGAGCGTTCGTGGCGGACACCGGCCAGTTCACGGGCCGCTCGCCCAAGGACAAGTTCGTCGTCGACAACGCCGCCAGCGCTAGCGTCGACTGGGGCGCAGTCAACCAGCCCGTCTCCCAGGCTCACTTCGACAACCTCCTCGCCGACATGAACGCGCACGCCGCCAGTCTCGACCTCTACGCCCAAGACCTGGCGGCCGGAGCGGACCCTGAACACCGACTGCGCGTGCGCGTGGTCACCGAGTACGCCTGGCACAGCTTGTTCGCGGCCAACCTCTTCCGCCGCTCGGACGAAGGCGCGGCGGGCGCGGACTGGCTGGTGCTCGACCTGCCGAGCTTCGCGGCCGACCCGCAGCGCCACGGTTGCCGCAGCACCACCGCCGTCATGCTCGACTTCGAGCGCAGGCTCGTGCTCATCGCCAACACCGAGTACGCGGGCGAGATCAAGAAGTCCATCTTCAGCGCCCTCAACCTCGACCTCCCACGCCAAGACGTCTTCCCCATGCACTGCTCCGCCAACGAGACGGCGGAGGGCACCGTCGCCCTCTTCTTCGGCCTCTCTGGCACGGGGAAGACGACCCTGTCAGCCGACCCCGAGCGCCACTTGATCGGCGACGACGAGCACGGCTGGTCGAACCGCGGCATCTTCAACTTCGAGGGCGGCTGCTACGCCAAGGTCATCAACCTCTCCGAGGAGGCCGAGCCCGAGATCTTCGCGGCAAGCACGCGCTTCGGGACGGTGCTCGAGAACGTCAAGCTGGGCGCTGGCCGCGTGCCGAACTACGCGGACGTCTCCAAGACCGAGAACACCCGGGCCGCCTACCCCATCAGCTTCATCCCCAACGCTTCGGTGTCTGGCATGGGGCGGCAAGTCACCGACGTCGTGTTCCTCAGCGCGGACGCCTTCGGCGTGCTGCCGCCAGTGGCGCGCCTGAACGTGCCGCAGGCCCTCTACCACTTCCTAAGCGGCTACACGGCCAAGGTAGCAGGCACCGAACGGGGCATCACGGAGCCTAAAGCGACGTTCAGCACCTGCTTCGGCGAGCCGTTCATGCCCCTGCCACCCGTGGCGTACGCCGAGATGCTCAGGCGCCGCCTCGAGGAGTCAGGTGCCCGCGTGTGGCTGTTGAACACGGGTTGGACGGGCGGCGGTTACGGCGTCGGTCAGCGCATTCCGCTGCGCTACACGCGCATGCTCGTGCGCGCAGCGCTGCACGGCGAGCTGGACGACGCAAGCACTTACGAGGACGAGGTCTTCGGCCTGCACGTGCCCAAGCGCGCCCCTGGCGTGCCCGTCGAACTCCTGCACCCCCGCAGCGCCTGGACGGAGCCGACGGCGTACGACGCGGCCGCCGCGCGCCTGGCTGCCATGTTCCGCCAGAACTTCTTGCGCTTCGCCGCCACGGCCCCGGCAGACGTGGCGGCCGCCGGACCCCGCTCCTAACAGAACGTGGGCCGCGTAACGAACCGCGGCCCACTGGCTTCGACTACTGACGGAAGTTAGTTGGCGGTCTTCAGCGACTCCTCGAGCGTGGCGACGGCGGTCTGCAGTGCCGTGTCTGTATCGAGGTGGACGATGGCCTCGCCCTGCACTTCGCTGATCTCGCGCTGGCCGCCAAGGGCGAGGATGTTGAACTTGCCGTCCTCACCAGCTACGGCTTGACCGATGACCTCGCCGTCGACCATGAGTTCGACGGTCTGCCCCTCGCGCAGGCCCTGGCCTTCTGCCGCGATGGTGCGCGGGAAGCGCGTGTCCGGCGCCTTGACGTCCGGCGTGATGCCCTTCTCGGCGATGGAGCGGCGGTCGGGCGTCAGCCACTCGAACGACACGTAGCGCAACTGGCCGCCGTCTGAGAGCGACAGCACCGACTGAGCGACGCCCTTGCCGAAGGTCTGCTCGCCTACCACGAGCGCGCGGTGGTTCTCCTGGAGAGCGCCAGCCACGATCTCGGAAGCCGAAGCGGAGTTCTCGTTGACTAGTACGACCATGGGCAGGTCGTAGGCCTTCGGGTCCGCCGACGCTATGCGCTGCGTGACGCCGCGCGAGCGTTGGAACACGATGTCGCCGCCGCTGAGGAAGTCGTCTGCGATGAGGATGGCCTGGTTGAGCAAACCGCCGGAGTTGTCGCGCAAGTCGAGGACTAGCGAGGTGGCGCCCTGCTGGATGAGCTTGTCGAGGTGCTCGACCATCTGGTCGTGGAGGCGCTGGTTGTTGAACGACGTGAGAGCCAGGTAGCCGACGTCGTTCGGCAACATGGCGCTCGACACGTCGATGATCTGAATGGTGCCGCGCTGGATGGCGAAGGTGACGGGCTCGGCCTGACCAGGGCGGTTCATGACCAGGTTGACGGTCGTGCCTTTCGGACCCCTCACCAGGTCGGCGACTTCCGAGGTCGTCATGGCTGCGACGTCGGTGCCGTCGACGCTCACGAAGATGTCACCGCGCTGCAGGCCAGCCTTGGACGCCGGACCGCCAGCGTAGACGGTGAGGATCTCGACGCCCTTGCCTGACTGGCGGTCGTGCGGAGTTAGCACCGCCCCGATGCCCTCGAACGAACCCGTTAGGTCTTGGTTGTCGCGCGCCGCCTCGGTTGGCAGCAGGTAGCTCGTGTACGGGTCGTCCAGCGAAGCGAGCATGCCCGTGATCGCACCCTCGATGAGCTTGTCGTCGTCCACGTCGGTCAGATAGCCGCTCTTTAGAGCACCGAACGCCTGGATCAGCGCGCGTCCGGTTGGGTTGTTTAAGAACTCGCCAGCGTAGTCTCGTGAGAGCTGGGCGTTGACGAACATTGTGCCAGCGACCAGGGCCACCAGACCGGCGATGTACCATCTGCGCTTCATGAAGCCTCCGTTGAGCAATCAAGCATGCGTCCTAGAGTATACGTACGCTTCATGAGAGCCAAAGCGCGCGTTACATCGGGCTGGCTTTCACCTCGGGCCAGTGGCGGCTAAGCTGGGCTGGTGAGAGTCCTGTTCCCTGCCGCGGAGGTCGTGCCGTTCAGTAAGACCGGCGGGCTAGCCGACGTCGCTGGGGCGCTGCCGCAGGCGTTAGCGCGCCTCGGCCACGAGGTGCTCGTCGTAACACCCTGGTACGCGAAGCTCGGCGGCAACGTAGCCCCCTACTGGGTTGGCGACGTGCCAGCGCCCTTCAGCGGCGGCTTCGAGGACGTGGGGGTTGGCACCTTAGAGCAGGACGGCGTGCGTTACGCCTTCGTTGGGCATGAGGACTACCGCCGCCCGCAGCTCTACGGCTACCCGGACGACGCGCGGCGCTTCGCGCGCTTCTCCCGCGCGGTGCCACAAGTGGCGGCGCGCCTTGGCTTCACCCCCGACCTCGTGCATGCTCACGACTGGCACACTGGCTACCTGCCGATGATCCTCAAACGCGGTTGGCACCTACCCAAGGGTTTCCCCGCCTTACGCAGCGTGTTCACCGTGCACAACGTGCAGTACCAGGGCGAGTCCGACCTTGGTGAGACCGTCGACTGGCTGCGCATCGGCACCGACCTCACGGGCTCGTTCCTCGATCACTTCGGCAGGGCCAACGCCATGCAGGCGGGTGTCGGCTTCGCTACGCAGGTGACCACCGTGAGCCCGACGTACGCCAAGGAGCTGCAGACGCCGGAGTACGGCTTCACGCTCGACGGCACTTTCCGTGCGCTGACGCACAAGCTCACCGGCATCCTGAACGGCATCGACACCACGGTCTGGGACCCCGCGACCGACCCCGCGCTTCCTGCCCCATACTCGGCTGCCGACCTCGCCGGTAAGGCCGCTTCCCGTGCTGCTTTGTTAGCGCGCTACGGCCTTACGCATGAGCGCCCGCTACTGGCGGTGGTTTCCCGCCTGGCAGAGCAGAAGGGCATCGACCTCCTCATAGCTGGCGCGCCGGAGCTGCTGGCCAACGGCTGGTCGCTCGTCGTGCTCGGCGCGGGCGAAGCGTCCCTGGAGCGTGAGGTGGCGCGCCTCGCGAGCGAGCACCCTGGCCGCGTTGGCGCCACGCTGGCGTACGACGAGGCCCTCGCTCACCTCATCTACGCTGGCGCGGACGCCCTCGCCGTCCCTAGCCGCTTCGAGCCGTGCGGCCTGGCGCAGATGATCGCCATGCGCTACGGCACCTTGCCGCTGGTCCACGCCACCGGTGGGTTGAAGGACACCGTGCAGCATGGCAAGACGGGCTTCACCTTCGAGCGCCCGACCACGCCAGACCTGCTCGGCGCGGCCGCGCAGGCATTGGCGACGTTCGGCACGGCGCGGTGGCGCGCCATGCAGGCTGCAGGCATGGCGGCCGACCACTCTTGGCACGCGTCCGCGACGGCCTATTCCGAGCTGTACGACAGCGTGCTACGGTCTTTGACGTGACAGCCGACACCCAACCCCCGTCCGCGCCTGATTGGCGCGAGTTGTTGCAGCAGCGGCGCTTCGTGGCCGCCCGCCAGGCGTTCCTGATCACCGGCGGAGACGAGCAAGGCACGAAGGCGGCGCTCGCCGCCCTGGCAGACGTTGAGGAGCTCGTGCACGAGCGCTCGTTCGCGAAGGCGATAGACCGCCTGACGCGCCTCGAGAACCCGGTCGACTTGGTGCCGTGGGCAGAACTCGAGGAGCAGCTCAAGGTGCTGCAGGCAAGCGCGGCCCAGCTCGATAAACGCGACCCGGACGCGGCCGCGGCAGTCCTGAAGGGCCTGCCTGAGACCAACTGGTTCCCCGCCGAGCACCTCACGCAGTTGGGCACGGTGCAGATCTACGACTCGAACCTAGACGCCGCCAAGGCCAACTTCGAGGCGGCGGTCGCCATCGACCCGAAGCACTACCGCGCGCTCACCAACCTTGGCAACGTGGCGTTGGAGCAGGGCCGCGTTGACGACGCCATCGAGAACTACCAAGCGGCGCTCAAGCTCAACGAGGAGTTCTCGAACGCCCACCACAACCTCGGCGTGGCTTACCGCCGCAAGGGGCACCTCAACCGCAGCGTCAAGTCGCTGCGGCGCGCGCAACGCACGCAACAGAAGCAAGAGGCGAGCATGGCGCGCGAGAGCCTAGGCAAATGGACCGGTCAGTCTGGCGGAAAGTTCCTGAAGTACATCCTGTGGGGCGCGGCCGCCGTCGGTGTTTACCTCATCCTGAGAGCAGCTGGCTACCTCTAGCGCGGCGCAGGCGGCGCCGGGAGCGCTACTCGTTGAGGAGTTCGCGCAGCAGCGCGCGGATGTCCTCGTCGTCTAGGACGAGCAGCGACTCCTCCTGCGCGTCTCCTACCAGCATGCGGTCGATCTCAACGAGCAACGTCGGGTTGTCGCACTCGTCCACGTGCCGCATTACCGAGTGACGGATGTCCTCGATGTTCTTCACAAGCTTCGCCTCGCGTCCAATGATATTCGGTCACGAGGCGGACCCAAGAGCCAAGCGCACAACCGCGAGCGACGTGCCGCGATCCGCCTACTCCACGGTGACGCTCTTCGCTAGGTTGCGCGGCTGATCGACGTCGCGGCCAAGCTTGCACGCCACCTCGTACGCCAGCAACTGCAGCGGCACGGAGTTGAGGATGGGCGAGAGGAGCTCGAGCGTGCGCGGCACGCGCAGCACGTGCGGCGTGTGCTGACCGATCAGCTCGTCGTCCTCGTCCGCCACCACGATGAGGCGCCCGTCGCGCGCCTTCACTTCCTGCAAGTTCGAGACCGTCTTGTCGTACAGCGCGGAGTGCGTAGCTATCGCCACTACCGGCAGGTTCTCGTCGACCAACGCGATCGGGCCGTGCTTCATCTCGCCCGTCGGGTAGGCCTCAGCGTGAATGTACGAGATCTCCTTCAGTTTGAGGGCGCCCTCCATGGCGGTGGCCACGTTCACGCCGCGGCCGAGGTAGAGGGCGCTGCGGGCGCCGACGACCTGTTCGGTCATGGCGCGCACGACGTCGCGCTCGCCCAGGACGTGCTCGACCTGCCCTGGCAAGGCGCGTAATGCGTGCACGAACTCGCGGGCGCTCTCGTCGTCGACTTGTTGTCGCGCCCGCCCAAGCCACAATGCGAGAAGCGCGAAGGCCGCCACCATGCCGAGGAACGCCTTCGTGCTCGCCACGCCGATCTCTGGCCCGGCGTGGATGTAGAGCACGTCGTCCGCTTCGCGGCTGATGCTCGAGCCCTTGACGTTGAGGATGGCGAGGGTGTGCGCACCGCGGCGTTTCGCCTCGCGCATGGCCTCGAGGGTGTCGATGGTCTCACCAGACTGCGAGACGACGACGCACAGCGTGCGGCCGTTCACGACGGGCTCTGAGTAGCGGAACTCGGATGCCACCTCGACCCTGGCGTCGATGCGCGCTAGGCGCCGCATGAGGGTGGCGCCGACCTCGCCAGCGAACGAGGCGGTGCCAGCGGCCGTGATGACGACGCGGTCGATGGCGGTTGGGTCCAGGCCGAGGTCGAGGTCGACGTCGGCGTCGTTGCCCTTGAAGCGCCCGAAGAGCGTGTTCTGCAGCACGGTCGGCTGCTCGTAGATCTCCTTGAGCATGTAGTGCTCGAAGCCGCCCTTCTCGGCGGCCTCCGCGTCCCACTCGACGCGGCTGACCTCGCGGCTCACGGCGTTGCCCGCCAGGTCCGTGATGCTCACGCCGCTGCGGCTCAGCTCGGCAACGTCGCCGTCGAAGAGGTAGATGACGTCGCGCGTGTACGGCAGCAGGGCAGGCACGTCCGAAGCGAGGTAGGTCTCGTCGGCGCCGAGTCCGATGACGAGGGGGCTGGTGTTGCGGGCGGCAACGAGCACGTCGTGGTCCGAGTGCGCGACAACCAGCGCGTAAGCGCCGCGCACCCGGCCTAGCGCCGCTCGCACGGCGTCGCCTAAGTTACCGTTCGACGTCGCGTAAGCTTCCTCGATGAGGTGCACGAGCACCTCCGTGTCCGTCTCCGACGCGAACACGTGGCCGCGCTCCGCCAGCTCCGCCCTCAGGGCCACGTAGTTCTCGATGATGCCGTTATGGATGACCGCCAGCCGGCCGTCTTCAGAGAGGTGCGGGTGGGCGTTGACGTCGTTGGGGCGCCCGTGCGTGGCCCAGCGCGTGTGCCCAACGCCAAGGCTGCCGGTCGGCATGCTTGCGCCTAGCGCCTCGCGCAGCACGCTCAGCTTGCCAGCACGCTTGACCGCCTGCAGCGGTGCAGGACCGCCATGCCCCTTTACCGCCAAGCCTGCTGAGTCGTACCCGCGGTACTCGAGGCGCGCCAGTCCGTCGATGATCACTCCTGCGGCTTCACGGCCGCCCACATACCCAACGATGCCACACATCTGCCGCTCCTTTCAGAGCTACGAGAGGGAGGGCGCCCCACGCGTGAACGTGCGCGTGCGCCGCGGTTTCCGCTGGCCGCCAAGCGGGCCGGGGAGGCCAAGTTGGTGGCCGTGCAACTCGTGCTGTGCGTCCCGGACGGGCTCGAGTGAGGGGACTTGCTCAGGAGGGGCCCGCAGACTTGCGTGACCGTCGTCGGTCACCGCTCGCGTTTTCGGCTGGGTTCGCGTGAACTCCTAGCCTGCCCTCCGCCTGCCGTTCTCGGCCGCGGAGGCCCTCCACCTCGTCACCAGCCTGCTTCAGGCTGGGCTTGCGCTACCTCGGCGTCCTAAACAACGTTCCCTGGCATCACCTCTCACTCCACGGCTCACCGACCACCAACCAGCCGTGCAACGCGCCGTAAGTGCGCCAGAGGTTAGTGGCTTGCTTTTCGGCTGGGGTTGGGGCAGGTAGTAACGGATGAAGCAGGATAGCGCGACCGACGGCAACCAGCGGTGACCGGTTGAGCGTGACGGCCAGCGTGCCAGGCGCCGTGCGCGGCGGGTAGAAGACCTCGTTCTCGTTAGCGGGGTTGCGTTGGATGGGTAGCGCGGTGACGAGGGCAAGTAGCAGCACGATGCCCAAAGTCGCACCACCGAGACCGCCCAAAACTTGAGTCACGCGGCCCTGCCGGTGGCTGGCAGGCACGAGCCGCTGACCTATGACGGCGAGGAGGAAGGCACCGAGCACCGCGGCAACGATGGCCACCCACAGGTCACGCGACCCGACGACGAGCAGCGGCCGTAACAGCAGCGCGGCCCCGATACCGACGGTGAAGCCAACGAGGCGCCTGGAGGCGCCGAGGGCCGTCAGGATGGCGACCATCAGCACCAACAGGGCGTCCAACCAAGTGACTGGGGTCATGTCCGGATATCGTAGCCCGCACCCCTTACGGCCCGGATGACATTCTCCATAAGCTCATCTACCGCCTCGTCAGTGAGGGCGCGGTTAGCGTCGCGGAAGCGGAACCTGAGCGCCAAAGAGCGCGTGCCGGCAGGCAGCTTGTCGCCGCGGTACTCGTCGAACGGTGAGAGCGTGAAGAGCTTCTCGCCAGCGGCGGCGCTCAACAGGCCGGCGAGGTCGGCGAAAGTGACGGCGATCGGCGCCACGATGGCAAGGTCTCTCTCGGCGTACGGTTGGCGCACGATGTCCTTGAAGGCGATGCGCGTGCCGACTAGCGGCAGGTTGAGCTCTGCGACGAACGTGTCCGGCAGGCCGAACGCGGCGGCCACCTCGGGGTGCAGTTGACCAGCGAACCCGACGTCCTCGCCGTTCCACACCACCTTGGCCGAGACACCAGGGTGGAGGTAAGGCTGCCGCGCTGGCAGGGTCTCGAGCTTGGCGCCCTCCAACCCCGCGAGGCTCTCGAGGATGCCCTTGAGGGTGAAGAAGTCCCCGGGCAACCCTGGGCGCCACTTGCCGAGTTCGCGTTGACCTCGTAGTAGCAGCGCAACGCGCTCCTCTTCCTCCTGCCCGAACACGTGGCCGATCTCGAAGAACGCCAGCGCCTCGGCCTGGCGGTTAGCGGCCGCAGCGGCCAGCAGTCCGGGGTAGATGGCCGTGCGCAGCACGCCCTTCTCCACACCCTGTGGCGCGCTCAGCTCCACCACCGGCGCTGGCGCCCCCGCGCGCGCCAACTCGCTGGCGCCAGTGAACACGTAGGTCATCGCCTCTTGCAGCCCGAGGGCCGCGAGGCGCTCACGGAGCTTGCGGTGGGTCGGGTCGGACTCCGGTGGTACGAAGCGCATGTCTGGGTCGGTCAGGCCGATGTGCTCGTAACCGTGCAGGCGCGCTACTTCCTCGATCACGTCCTCTTCGATGTTGATGTCGTAGCGCCAGCTCGGCGGCGTGACTCGCCAGTCGTCGAGCTCGCGTTCGACGACCTTACAGCCGAGCGCCCCTAGGTAGCCGCGCTGCACGGAGCGCGGCACGTCGAAGTCCATCAGGTAGTGCACGCGCGTCGGCCGGTAATCGACAGGCTGGCGCACGCTGCTCTTCCCCACCGCCGTTAGCCCAGCATGCGGCGTGCCGCCAGCGACCTCGACGACTAACGCGGTAAGCCGCGCCGATGCGAGTTCCTGCAAGTTCGGGTCGACACCGCGCTCGAAGCGTGTGCGTGCGTCGGTCACGAGCTTATGGCGTTGACCGGAGCGCCGCACCGTGACGTGCTCGAAGCACGCCGTCTCCAGGGCGACCGCGGTAGTGGCGCTCGTCACGCCGCCGTTGGCGCCGCCCATCACGCCCGCGAGCCCGAGCGGCACGTCCACGCCGTTGGCCTTCGTGGCGATCACGAGGTCACTGGTGGTCATCTCTATGGTCTCGTCGTTCAGGACCTTGAGGCGCTCACCCGCGTGGGCCCACCTCACGATCACGTGACCTTGAGGAATGGCGCCGAAGTCGTAAGCGTGCGTCGGCTGCCCGAGCTCGAAGGTCACGTAGTTAGTGGCGTCGACGATGTTGTTGCGCGGCCGCAGGCCCAACTGGCCGAGGCGGCGCTGCAGCCACACGGGGCTCGGCGCCACCGTAACGCCGTCGACGCGCCTCAGGGTGAAGCGCGGCGCCGCCCCTAGGTCCTGCACGTCGAGGGTGAGGCCGTCGTCGAGGTCCGGGTCGCCTGCAGGCAGGCCGCTGGCGGGGTGGCGGTACGAGTAGCCCAGCTTGGCGCCGACGTCGCGCGCCACGCCCAGGATGCTGAAGGCGTCCGCGCGGTTCGGCGTCAGCTCCACCTCGATGACGGACTCCGAGGGCCACAGTGAGGCTAGCTCCGCGCCGAGAGCAGCGTCGCGCCCGAGGGCGATCACGCCCGCTCCGTGCTCGTAAAGTCCGAGCTCCTTCGCGCTCGCGAGCATGCCGTTGCTCTGCACCCCGACGAGCTCGCGCGCCTTCACCTGCAGGTCGACCGCGGGGAGGTAAGCGCCAGGCAACGCCAGCGCCGTGCGCATGCCTGGCCTGATGTTCGGGTCGCCGCACACGACCAGGTGCTCGCGCGTGCCGTCAGACACGATGGTCTGAGAGAGCACGCTGGTGGCGCCAGGCACCGGCTCCACCTTGATGACGTCGACGACCACGACGTCTCGCGGCGCCGCCGGCGCCTCCGCCACGTCCTCCACCGCGAGGCCCAGTCCGTCGAGTAGTTCGACGAGGCGCTCGACGTCAGGCAGTTGGCGGTCGAAGAACGACTGCAGCCACGAGTACGGGACCTTCACAGGGTGCCCCTGAACTGCTCGAGGATGCGCAGGTCGCCTTGGTACATGTAACGGATGTCGGGAATGGCGTAAGGCACGAGCGCAAGGCGTTCGATGCCGAAGCCGAACGCGAAGCCCGTAACGCCCGAGTAGCCTGCCGCCTCGAAGACCTTGGGGTGCACCATGCCGCAACCGCCTAGCTCGAGCCACTCCTCGCGGCCGCTGCGCGGGTTTGTCCACCAGATGGCGAACTCCGCGCCGGGCTCGACGAACGGGAAGTAGCTTGGCTGCAAGCGCGTGCGTGTTCCCGGCCCGATCAGGGCTTCGGCCATCTCGTTGATGGCGCCGCGCAGATCGGCCATGGTCACGCGTTCGCCGACCACCAGGGCTTCTAGCTGGTGGAACTGCGCTTCGTGCGTGACGTCTTGCGCTTCGTTGCGGAACACCTTGCCTGGCACCACGACCTTGAACGGCGGCTTGTGCGTCTCCATGTACCTGACTTGCATGGGGCTCGTGTGCGTGCGCAGCAGGCGGCCGTCGGTCGTCCAGAACGTATCTTGCGTGTCGCGCGCCGGGTGGTCGGGCGGGAAGTTGAGGGCAGCGAAGTTGTAGTGGTCGGTCTCGAGCTCCGGGCCGGTGACGACTTCATAGCCGAGGCCCTTGAACACGTCGAGCAGGCGGTTGGTGACGAGGGTGAGGATGTGCAGGCCACCCTGCGGCGGACGCGTGCCAGGCAGCGTGACGTCGACCTGCTCTACCGCCAGCTGCGCGGCTAGCGCCTGCTGCTCGAGTGCGGCCTTACGGGCATCGATGGCCTCCGTGAGGCGCGCCTTCACTTCGTTCCAGCGTCCGCCCACCGCGCGGCGCTCCTCCGGTTCAAGTGACGCGAGCGCCTTGAGGCGCTGGGTGATCTCGCCCTTCTTGCCGAGTAGGCGCACACGCAGGTCCTGCAGCGAGGTGAACGACCCTACCCCGGTGATGCTCTCCAGCCACGCCTCGACCTCGGTCGTGATCTCGTCGACGCGCGGGTCGCTTGAACGTTCGCCGCCTAACTCTGTCATGGTGCCAACTCACCCTCTCTACTGCCCTGCCAACTGCCAGCCTCAACGAAAAAACCACCACCCGGTCCGGGCAGTGGATGACCTGCGCAGGCCCGCTCCGGCGCCGCGCTCAACGAGTAAACGGTTGCGAAGCCAGCGGGCTTCTCATGGGTGCGAGTGTAAGTTGCTCACGCGAGGCGTGTCAACGCGCGTCAGTCGTCAAGCAGCTCACCGAGCACGAAGAGGTCGCAAAGCCAAGCGTCCGCCACCTGGACGGTGTCGGCAGCGAGCCCGCGCTGTTGCACGCTCCCGTACCACTCTTGCGCCGCGGCCTGGTCAGGGAACGGCCCGACGAGGGCCTCGCCACCGTCGTACGCCTGCGGCGTCAAAGGTACCTGCACTTCGAGCCGGCGCCCCTTCACGTCGGTCACTTCGCGCGCCACGGCGTACTCTCTGCGCCACTGCGGCAGGTCGACGAGGTCGTGCAGGTGCCCGAGGAGCCGCCGCGATTCGGCGAGCGCCAGCGCTGGGCGCGCACTGAACACTAGCCACCTGCCCTCGTGCGCCGTCGCGAAGCGCTTGTCAGGGAAGAGCGCGCTTAGCAGCTGAGCAGCCAGGTCGGCGAGGGCAGGGCTGGCGCGCAGCGCCTCGGTGAAGCCGCCCGAGGTTGGCTCTAGTGCGTTCGGCTCAGGGAGAGGTGAGTGGCGCTTGCTGGTCACGGGCAGATTGTACTGACATCGCGCGTAGCCGGCAGTAACGGCCGGGCGTTCCGCCCCGCGGTGCTAACGGCCCACGATGCTGGGCGCCGTCACCGCTGCAGCCGGCGTGGTGGGTGCCGCCGACCCGCTCGCTGGTTGCGGCAACCCCCACTGGAGCGGTAAGATTGTGGGTGGACAACCCGGCG
>CALCHY010000360.1 GCA_937907415.1 uncultured Trueperaceae bacterium | reverse complement strand
TCACCTCGCCGCTGATGGGGTTGGCGCCAGCGTGGACGCCCATGAGGTCGGTCACTGTCACGCCGTCACCTGCTGGTACGCCGCTGCCGGGCTGGAGTACTAGGTTGCTTGGGCGCACCTCGAGCGTGCTTGCGTACGTGCGGTACGCGTGGCCGGTGTTCTTCTGCCCCGTGCGCCTGGCGGTTGCGGAGTTGTGCATGAACGACCGCAGCACGCCCGCCTCGATGAGGGTTAGGCGTCGTGAGATCGTGCCTTCCGAATCGAACGGCCGCGAGCCGAGCGCGTGGGAGAGGGTGGCGTCGTCGACGAGCGTTATGAGCGGCGCGGCTACGCGCTTCCCTAGCTTGTCCGCCAGGTGGCTCTTGCCCTCGGCGACGGCCTTGCCTGAGAGGGAGTACGCGAGGAGCTGGAGGAGCTGACCGACGACGTCCGGTTCGAACGTGGCGCGGCGGCGGCCAGTCACTAGCGCCTTCGCGCCGAGGTGGCGTCCGACCTTCGTCAGGGTCTCTTGCGCGGTGCGACCGGGCTCGAGCTGGTGGTAGTCGCCCTCCGCGTGAACGTTGAAACCCTGTTTGACGCTGGCGCCTTCGCGCATGACCACGCCAGCCACGAGCGCGGCGGTGCCTGCGCGGTAACCGCCGTCTACGCCGGCGCTAGAGCCGATCTCGATGCGCTGCTCCGACTCGATGTAGCGGCCCATCTGCATGGACTGCAGGCGCGGGTCCTGGGTGAGGCCGGCCTCGAAAGCCGCCGCGGTGGCCAGCTTGTCTTTGATGGTGGCGGAGAGGCCCTCGCCGAGGAGGTCGACGCGGCCGAGTTGCCCGCCAGCTGGCAAGGCGGCGTTGCCCGCCGGGGTTAGCGAAGCGTTCTCTATCGCCTCGTTGAGGGCCCACGCGAGGGCGTCGGCGGTTAGCTCCTCGGTCGAGGCGTAACCCGTGCGGCCTTCCGCCACCACGCGCAGGCCGATGCCGGCCTTGGTGGACGAGTGGACGTCTGACGCTTTGCCGCCGCGCGTCTCTAGCCTCAAGCTGCTCTCGCTGGTGGCTAGCACCTCTAGTGCGACACCGCGCTTGGCGGCTTCCGTGAGTAGCCAGCGTTTCGCTTCGGTCACGTTCATCGTGCGACTCCTGAGCGGCGCCCGGTCGCGGGCGCCCTTGGCGCGTTGTCAGCGACCCTATCACGGGGTGCTTGACAAGCGCGGTGCCAGCCCCTACCCTTTAGCCAGTCATAGTAAGTAATGCTGCTTTACTAACTGCGCAGGGAGGTGAACGCCCGCAGCGAGACCAGCCCCCAGCTACCTCGGAGCCAAGCAACGGTAGGCTCCGGCGAGCCCCAAACGAACCGTGGAGGCATAGATGAAGAAGTTCTTGACCCTGTTGGCCGCCGTTTCGCTAATGTTCGGCGCGGCCAGCGCGCAACGCAACCTAGAGATCTACATCACCGGCCTGACCGAGGACACCATGACCTGGTTCCGCGACGTCGCGTTCCCTGAGTTCGAGGCCGAGAACCCCGGCGTTACCCTCGACATCCTCACAGGTGGCTGGGGCGACTTCGACGCAGCCGTGGCAGGCTGGATAACCACCGGCTCGGGCCCGGACATCGTCTACCTTGGCTCCGAGTACGCGGCTACCTTCGGCCCGCTGCTCGCCAACCTCGACCCGTACCTTGCCGATTGGAGCGAGCTGAGCAACTTCCTGCCAGCGGCGCTCAGCGTCGCCTCGTACGACGGGCACATGGTCGGCCTCCCGCTCCTCATGAGCCCGCGGCCCATGTTCTTCCGCACCGACCTAGCGGCGGACGCTAACGCCATCCCGCCCCTCACGTTTGCCGATTCCGTGAAGTTCGTGGCGGACAACTCCGCGGTAGCGGACGGCGCCATGACCAAGATGGGCTTCATGGACATCGGTGGCGGGCTGTTCGACTCCCAGGAGTTCATCGCCTATGTCTGGAGCGCAGGCGGCGAGCTCTACAACGCCGACGGCAGCAGCGCGTTCGATAGCGCGGCCACCGCGGAAGCGCTGCAGTTCATGTACGACCGCCGCCGCGCCGTGCAGCCAACGGAACTCACCGCGGGCCTGCCGCCCATCAACGGCTACCCCATCGCTTCCGGCCTAGTCATCAGCGGCATCTTCCCCATGTGGAACATGCCCCCAACCACCGACCCGCTGTGGGAGAACATCGCCATCGGCCCGTACCCCGCGGGCGCGAACGGCAAGCCCCTCATCCAGGTGTTCACGGACTGGCTCTCCGTGCCCGCGTACGCCAAGGACCCAGAACTGGCGGCCGCCTTCCTCAAGTTCATCGGCAGCCAAGACAAGGCCATCCAGCTCAGCCAAGTCGCCGGCTTCACGCCCGTGCGCCAGGACGCCTGGGACGAACTCCGCGCTAACCCCGTGTGGAACGCCATGCTCGACGCCGCGGTCGACTACGGCCGCGCCTTCTCAGACATCCGCGCCAGCGCGGAACTGCGCCCGCTCCTCGCCGAGCAGATCAGCATGTTCCTCTCGGACCAACAGAGCCTAGCCGCCACCCAAGAAGCCCTCAAGGAGGAGTACGACGCCATCCTCGAGGACAACGGCTTCCTCTGACCCTCGAAGGGGGCGCCACAGTGGCGCCCCCACGCTTATCTTGCGAAGGACCACCTGACGATGGACCTGGCCGTAGCCGCCCGGCTCAACAACCTGTACTGGTCGCTCGGGACCGTAGCGTTCATCGTCCTAGGCAGCTACCTCGTCGGCCGGCTGGCCATGAGCATCAGCGCCGCCCGCGGCGCTGGCCTGCTGCAACGGCGCCGAGTCTTCTGGGGTTACGCCCTCGCCTCACCCTGGCTGCTCGGGTTCGTGATCTTCGTCCTCGGACCCGCCGTGCTATCTCTCTACTACTCGTTCACCGACTACAAACTCGGCCGCCCCATCGAGTGGATCGGCCTAGACAACTACCGCTCCCTCCTCGCGGGCGCTGGCGCGTACGGCAGGCGCTTCGTGCAGGCCATGTACAACTCCGCTTACTACGCCATCGTCGGGGTGCCGCTGCAGATAGCGACGGCGCTGCTCATGGCTGTCCTCGTTGCACAGCCGCTGCGGGGCATGGCGTTCTTCAGGCTCGTGTTCTACGTGCCCGTCATCCTGGCAGGCGGCCCAGCCATCCTGCTGGCGTGGCGCTACATGCTCGCGAGCAACGGCGGCTTCATCAACGTCACGCTCAAGCGCTTCGCCGAGATGTTCCCGCCGTTCGACTGGCTCTACCGCTCCTTCATCTTCGTGGTCGAGAGCTTCAACGCCTTCTTCATCGGCGTCTCGCGCGCCGACCCAGTCGGGCCCCTCATGTACACCATTCCGGCGCTGCTCGGTTTCGGCGCCTGTCTCGCCCTCTTCCTCACGGCCTCCGAGGCAACGCGGCGCACCATGGCGCGCACGTTGGTCGAGATCGGCGGCGCCATCTTGCTCGTGTTCCTCGCCGTGCGCGCCATCACGGGCGGCAGCTTCGTGCCGCGCGTGCTCGGTCGCCTCGGCACGCTCTTCGACCTCATCACGCAGCGCTCGAGCTTGCGCGCCGCCGGCGACCTCGACTACCTGACTACTGGCTACGCGGCGCAGGCGCCGTCCGCGCTGTGGTTGCTCGCCGTGCTCGTCGGCGTGGCCGCAATCGTCGGCTACGGGCGTGGTGCGTCAAGGCAGCGTTGGCTGCTGGGCGTCGTCGGGGCGCTGTTCGGGCTCTTAGCCATCGCCGCCACCACCGACGGCGTGCGCTACTTCGCCGCCTACGACGCGGTGGCGGCCGCAACGGGCGCGGCGAACCACCACTTCGCCCTCTTCCGCCAAGTCGTAGCCCAGTTCCCTGACGCCAACCGCGTGCCGCTCTGGCTCTCGAGCGAGCTCTGGTCGAAGCCGTCGCTCGTGCTCATAACCATGTGGAGTTCGGGCGCGGGCATGCTCATCTTCCTCGCAGCCCTCAAGGGCGTTCCACGCTCCCTCTACGAGGCAGCTAGCGTCGACGGCGCGACGGGCTGGCAGAAGTTCAAGAACATCACCATGCCGATGATCTCGCCCGCCATGTTCTATAACGTCGTCATCGGCCTGATCGCGGCATTGCAGACGTTCGAGGCCGTCTACATCATCCAGAACACCCTGACGGAGCAGAGCATCGCTTCGGCCGCGTACTTCCTGTTCGTCCGCACCTTCAGGCAACTAGAGATCGCTCAGGGCGCCGCCGCGAGCTGGATCTTGGCCGTGCTCATCGTGCTCCTAACCGTGGCACAGTTCCGCTACAGCAGGTGGGTCCACTATGAATGACACTGGCGCCCTCCCCGGCGCACGCAGCCGGGGCAACACCCGCCGCGTCGGCATGCGCTTCTGGCGCGGCAGTTGGCGCGCCACCGGCGTCTTGGTGCTCTACGCCGCCCTCATCGGTGCGGGCATCTTCTTCCTCTTCCCGGTTGCGTGGATGGCGGGCACGTCACTCAAGACCGTGGAGGAGGTAGGCCAGGCGCAACTCAGCATCTTCCCTGAGACGCCGCAGTGGTCGAACTACACGAAGCAGCTCGCAGAGAAGAACTTCTACCGCGCCTACGGCAATAGCCTCTACACCGTGCTCATCGTGCTCCTCGGCACCGTCTCGAGCCTCGTGGTCGTGGCGTTCGCGTTCAGCCGCCTGCGCTGGCCCGGCCGCGACCTCGTGTTCGGCCTCATGCTCGGCACCCTCATGCTGCCTGCCCAAGCCACGCTCGTCCCGCAGTACGTGCTCTTCTACGAACTCGGCTGGCTGCGCACCTTCAACCCCATCACCCTGCCCGGCTTCTTCGCTGGCGGCGCGGCGCTCGTGTTCCTGCTGCGGCAGTTCATGCTCACGCTCCCACGCGAACTGGACGAGTCCGCCCTCATAGACGGCGCCAACCCACTGCAACTCCTGTGGCTCATCATCCTGCCGCTCTCACGGCCAGCCGTGGCGACGGTAACGGTCTTCCTCTTCGTCGGCCAGTGGAACAACCTCGTGCAGCCGCTCCTCTACCTGCAGAAAGCCGAGCTGTTCACCATGCCCATCTACGTCGCGCAGAAGAACAACCTGCAGGAGTCGCCCATTCCGTGGCAGGACATCATGACGGCCAGCGTGCTCTTCGTCATCCCCGTCCTCGTCGTGTTCATCCTCACCCAGCGTTACTTCACCGAGGGCATCGCCCTCACGGGCTCGAAAGGCTGACGTCACTCATGAGCTCATGCATGATCAGTTTCCGCGGCCACGAAGCGCCCGCCTGGGTGCTCGCCGCGTTGGAATCCGGCGCCGTCGGCGCCGTGTGCCTCTTCAGTTTCAACGTCGCCTCGTTGAGGCAGTTGCGCGAGTTGAACCTCAGCCTCATGGCCGCCGCCGCTGCTGGCGGCCACCCGCCCCCCATCATCGGCATAGACCAGGAAGGCGGCCAGCTCATGGCCGTCGGTCACGGCGCCACCGAGCTGCCAGGCAACTTAGCGCTAGGGGCGGCAGGGTCGGTGGAGTTGGCGCGCCGCACCGGCGAGGTGCTCGGCAGCGAACTCCTGGCGCTCGGGTGCAACATGAACATCGCGCCCGTCCTCGACCTCGCCACGCAGCAAGCCAGCGACGTGCTGGGGGTGAGGGCCTTCGGTGACGACCCGCAGCGAGTCGCCGCCCTCGGGGCTGCCCTCATCGCTGGCATGCAGAGTAACGGCGTGCTAGCGACGGCCAAGCACTTCCCTGGTCACGGCGACACGCAGCTAGACAGCCACCACTCCACCCCCGTCATCACCGCGCCGCTCGAGCTGCTCAAGCGGCGCGAGCTCGTGCCGTTCGCGGCTGCCATCAAGGCAGGCGTTGCCGCCATCATGTCGTGCCACGCCATCTACCCGGCGCTAGACGACGCCGTTGCCACGCACTCGCGCGCCGTCCTCACGGGGCTGCTGCGAGACGAGCTGGGGTACGCCGGCGTGGTCGTCACCGACGCGCTCGACATGAGCGCAGTTGGCGACCTGCCTGGCGTTGAGCGCGCCAGGCGCTCGCTGCGCGCCGGCGCGGACCTCGCGATGCTTGGGCACCTCCCCGACCAGCAACAGATCGTGCGTGAGCTCGAGGCCGAGACGGACCCCGCCAGCGCGGCACGCGTGCTGGCCGTCAGGCGCGGCCTGCCAACCGAGCTGCCGCCCCTGTCGGTGATCGGCAGCCAAGCGCACCGCGAGGTCGCGCGGGTCAGCTCGGAGGCCGCCATTACCGTGGTGCGCGGCGACCCGCGACTGGCCGCTGGGGCACGGGTGCTCGTCGTCAGCGTGGCTGCCGGCGCCCTCACGCCCGCCGAGACGGCGCCGGGCGGGGCTACCTGCCTTGCCGCGCAACTGCGTGCGCGCGTGCCAGACACCACCGAGGTCGTGCTCGAGCGCAGCGCCCCGGCCGCCGCCGTGGACGCCGTTGCCGGGCAGGTGGCTGCCTGGCGCGCTGCGGGCGGTGGCGAGGTGGTGGTGGCCACCGTCAACGCTGCAGGAGACGAGGCGCAACTGAGCCTCTTGCGGCGCCTCGTCGCCATGGGCTCAGACCCCATCCTCGTAGCGCTCCGCAACCCGCTCGACGTAGCGGCGGCGGGCGCGGTGCGCCGCGCCATCTGCAGTTACGGCAGGCGAGAACCTCAAACGGAGGCGGTGGCGCGGGTGCTGTGCGGTGAGTTGGAGGGGAGAGGGCGGCTGCCGGTCGCCGTGCCACCGGCCGCGCTGACCGACGAGCGGGCGCGGCCGTGAGGCGCTTGGCGGCGCTGCTCTGCCTGCTCGCGGCGGCTAGCGCACTAGCCGCCACGCCGCCGTCTTGGTGCGTCGCCGTCTGGTACCCGTCGTCCGACCACCCCGGCGGCTACGACACCATCGTCGCCAACGCAGACGTCATAGACGTCGTCTTCCCGTTCTGGTTCACGCCGAACGCCGAGGGCGCCATCCTCTCGCAAGCGGGCGCCAACTGGGAGGATCAGGTCGCGACCTGGCGCTCGGCCGGCCTGCTCGTCGTGCCGAGCGTGTTCGCCAACCACAGCACCTTCATGTCAGAGCCGCTGCTAAGCGCTCACGTGGCAGCCCTCGTCGCCCTCGTCGACGACGGCGGCTTCGACGGGCTTGACCTCGACTACGAGATGTTCCCGCTCGAAACGCGCGCTGCGTTCAGCGGCTTCGTCGAGCGGCTCGGGGCGGCGCTGCATGAACGCGGCAAGCTCCTCTCGGTGACGGTCCACGCCAAGACGGAGGCTAGTCCGACCGGTTTCCCCAGCGCGGCGGCTCAGGACTGGCCGCGCCTGGCGGCGGCGGCCGACCTCTTCAACGTCATGACGTACGACTTCACTAACCGCAACGAGCCACCTGGGCCGGTGGCGCCGCGTTCTTGGGTTTCCAAGGTCGTCGAGTACGGCCTTGGGGCCGTTGGCCAGACGCAGCTCCTCGTCGGCATGCCGTTCTACGGCTACACCTGGAAGCGCGGCAGCCCGCCCGCAGCGGCCACGACCTGGGAGGCAACGGAGCGCATGATCACGCAGTTCGGCCTAACGCCGCAACGCGACCCAGACAGCCTCGAACTACTGGTCGAGCTCGACGTCACCGGCCTGCCAAGACAGACCGTTTACGTGTCAGACGGTGCAACCACGGTCGGCCGCCTGGCGGCGCTCGGGGAGGCCGAAGCGCCGACTGGCGGCGTGGCCATCTGGGGGCTCGGCGGCGAGGACCCCGCCTCCTGGGACGCCCTCAGAGCCGCGCGGCCCGCCACCTGCGCGCTCCGCCTGGACGCCGCTGAGGGTGCCCGCTAACTCGGTATGGTTCGCCCATGACGCCCATCAAGGCAACGCGTGAGCAACTGCGCGACCACAACCGCCGCCTCGTGCTGCGCATGCTCTACCAGGACGAGGTCAACACCCGCGCTGCCCTCGCCGCCGTGACCGGGCTGACCAAGCCGACCATCTCGAACCTCGTTGGCGAACTCATCGACGAGGGCCTCGTCGTCGAGGAAGGCCTCGGGCGCGCCAGCGGCAGCGGCGGCAAGCGCCCTACGCTCCTCGCGTTCAACCCGCGCGCGCGCCACCTGATAGGCGTCGCGCTGAGCGGTGAGCGCGTGAGCGCCGTCCTCACCGACCTAGCTGGCGAGAGCAGCGCCGTTCACGTCCTCGACTTGCGCGGCACTGGCGAAGAGGCGGTCCTTAGCGCCGTGCAGAGCGTCGTCGCTGCGCTGCTGCCGCAACTAGACGCCCCACTGCTCGCCGTCGGCGTTGCCGTACCCGGCAGGGTGAGGCCCGGCACCGGCGTCGTGCGCAGGTCGGCGGTCCTCAACCTCAACGACTCACCCCTCGCCGAACTCCTCACCACCAGGCTCGCCGTGCCCGTGCACGTCGGCAACTTGGCCGAACTCTGCGCGCTCGGGCAGCATAGTTTCGGGCCGCAGAGCAACGCCCAGGCGGGCAACCTCGTCACCCTCATCCTCGATGAGGACCTCGAGCTTGGCGTGGTGCTGCACCCGAGCGGCGCGCACTTCGGCAGCGAGTTGTCAGGGCCGATGATCGACGAACTACGCCTAGGCTGGACGGCGTTCAAGCTGCGCGCGGCCGAACTGAGCGGTGAGTCTCACAGCACGCTGCCAGGCGGCGGTGGCTTGCGTTACCTGCACGTCCGCAGCGCGGAGGAGCGCGGTGACGCAACCGCACGGCAGCTCGTGCTCGAGCTCGCGGCTGGCTTGGCCCGTCCGCTCGCGTGGATCGTTTCCCTGCTGCAGCCAACCCAGGTCTCGTTAGCTGGCGGCGTAACCGACCTAGGCGAGGTGTTCTTGCAGCGCTTGGCCGCAGAAGCTGGCCTGCTGCTCGGGCAAGGGGCGCTGGACGACCTCGAGTTGACCCTCGCCTACTCCAACCGCCTTGGCGCGATGGGCGCCGTTGCGTTAGCTAACCTCACGGAACTTGGGTTGGTCGCGTGAAGCGCGCGGCAGGCACCATCGCCGTACTAGTCAACAACCTCGAGGGCGTCTTCCAACTGAGCGTGCTGCAGGGCGCCGAGGAGGTGGCGGCCGCCAACGGGTTTGGCCTCGCCGCCCACCCCCTGGTCGGCCTGCGCTCGCCGGACGCCGTGCGGGCGGAGGTGGCCGAGGCCATCAGTGGCGCAAGCGGCGTGCTTGTCCTCGCGAACGCCGTGGCCGACGACGACCTGGCCGTCGTGGCGGAGTCCGGACTGCCCGTCACGTTGATAAGCCACGGCACGCAGCACCTCGAGCTGCCGACCATGATGTTCGACAACCACCAGGGCGTCGCCCTGCTCATGCAGCACGTGGTGGAGGCCTGCGGCAGGCGCCTGCCGGTGTTCGTTGGGGGAGACACGTCACAGCTAGACGGCCAGGAGCGCGAGTCCGCGTTCCGCGACGAGGCCGTGCGCCACGGCCTGACGGTGCCGCCAGAGAACTACTTGCGCGGCGAGTTCACGCCGCGGTTAGCCGCCGACGCCCTCGCCGCCTTCCTGGCAGGTGGCGGGCAGTGCGACGCCGTGATAGCGGCCGACTACCTCATGGCCATCGAGGCGCAAGCCGTGGTGCTGGCGGCTGGGTTACGCGTGCCAGACGACCTGGCCGTGGTCGGCTTCGGTGATGGGCCAGAAGCGGAGGCGGCCGGCGTTACGACGGTGGCCGCCGACGTCGTCGAGCTGGGCCGCCGCGCCGCGCGGCAGTTGATGGCGCAGTTGTCTGGCCAACCACTAGTTGGTAGCACGCTGCTTAGCACTCACCTCGTGCGCCGTAGCAGCAGTTGCTGAGGTCAGGCTTCGCCGCCAACGATCAGCTCGCTGACGAGCAGGTGCGGCTGACCCACTTCGACAGGCAGCGACCCCGACAGCGACCCGCACATGCCTGGCGCAGTCGAGACGTCGTCGGACACGGCGACGATGCGCTTTATCGACTCGGGACCCTTGCCAACGAGCATGGCGCCACGCACGGGCTCGGCTAGCTGACCGTTGCGGATGAGGTAGCCCTCGTCGACCGCGAAGTTGTACTCACCCGACCCAGGCATGACCTGCCCGCCGCCCATCGACTTGGCGTACAGGCCGAATTCGATGCCGGCGAACAGCTCTTCCTTCGGGGTGGTGCCAGGCAGCACGAAGGTGTTGCGCATGCGCGAGGTGGGGGCGTACGTGTAGTCCTGCCTGCGGCCAGATCCCGTTGGGCGATAGCCAGTCATGAGCGCGCCCCAGCGGTCGACCATGTAACTCTCGAGCACGCCCGCGTTGATGAGCACCGTGCGTTCGGTCCGTGCGCCCTCGTCATCGAAGCGCGAAGAACCCCAACCGTGTGGCGTCGTGCCGTCGTCGACGTAAGTCACGACGTCTGACGCCACCAGCTCGCCAAGCTTGTCCGTGAGGGCGGACGCGTTGCGCGCGACAGCCGTCGTCTCTAGCAGGTGCCCTAGCGCCTCATGGAAGATGACGCCGCCGAAGGCGTTGCCGATCACTACCGGCATGCTGCCCGCGGGCGCCTTGCGGGCGGTCAGGTTGAGGAGCGCGACCTCGGCAGCGCGCCGCCCGATCGCCGCTGGGGGGTGCAGGTCGAGAAGCTCCAACCCCATCGAGAGGCCAGGACCCTCGTGCGCGGACTGCGTATCTACGCCGTTGCTCGCGATGACCTGCGCGATCAGGCGCGTGCGCACGCGGCGGTCGTCGGCCACAACGCCATCCGAGTTAGCTACCGACACGTCCTGCTCCCACTCGAGCAGCCGCCCCTCCACCTGCTTGACCTCCGGCGCTATGCGCGCGGCCGCGTCGAGTTCGCGCAGGCGCTCTAGCCGCCACGCCTTGCTGCGCGCGTCGAACGGCACTGCTGGCGCGTGAACGAACGGGCCGGCGTCGCGGACGCGTAGGTCGAGGCCCCCGCGGCCCTCAGCGTCAGGCACGCCGGCCGCGCCGTTCGCGCTAGTGCGTACGGCGAGCAGGTTGCCGAGGAGCTCGCCAAGCGCGGCGTCAGATAGGTCGTTCGTGTAGCCGTACACGACGTCAGTCCCGAAGAACAGGCGGATGCCAGCCCCGTAGAGCAAGCTACTGGTGGCCTCCTCGACGTTGGCGTCGATGGACCGGAGCAGGCGGCGACGCCAACGCTCGGCGTAGACCTCCACGTAGTCGGCTCCGGCGCTGCGGCCCTGATCGATGAGCGCGGCGTAGGTGTCGTGGTTGAGCATGCGCGATGCTACCGCTTTAGGGTCGCGCGAGCGGCTCCTGCGAGGTCCCGCGCTCGGTAGCATCAGTCATGAGCAACGAGCGCGCTGGCGTGGAGGAACTAACGTCCTTCCTCGCAGGAGGCCGGAGCCTCGTCCTAACGGGCGCGGGTATCTCGACCGACTCCGGCATCCCCGACTACCGCGGCGTTCACCGCCGCACTCCTGCGCCTAAGCCGATGACGTTCCAAGAGTTCACGGGCGGCGAGGAGGCAAGGCGCCGTTACTGGGCGCGCAGCACCGTCGGTTGGGGAGGCATGGCGGAGCGGCAGCCGAACGCCGGGCACCTCGCCGTTACGGAACTCGAGCGCTTGGGCCTCACCACGGGCGTCGTCACGCAGAACGTTGACGGGCTGCACCGCAAGGCGGGCACGAGGGCGCTCATCGAGCTGCACGGCGACCTCGCGCTAGTCGCTTGCCTTGAGTGCGGAACGCGCGAGGCCCGCGAGCATCTTCAGGTGCGGCTACTTGACCTCAACCCCCAGTTCGTTGACCTGCAGGTCGCGCTGCTCCCGGACGGTGACGCCGCGCTTGCAGACACCCTCACGCAGGGGTTTCGCGTGCCTGTCTGCACCGTGTGCGGCGGCGTCCTCAAGCCGGACGTCATCTTCTTCGGAGAGAACGTCCCGCGCGTGCGTGTTGACCAGGCGAGCAACTGGCTGGCGGCGGCGGACGCGCTGCTCGTGCTCGGCTCGTCTCTCGAGGTGTTCTCCGGTTACCGCTTCGTGAAGTCAGCCATCGCGCAAGGCAAGCCTGTGGCGGTCGTCAACCAAGGACCTACGCGCGCGGACGCCGAGGCCAGCCTGCGCCTGGAGGCCGGACTGGGTGAGGTGCTGCCCGAGGTGGCGGCTGGACTGGCGGCCGCGCGGGCATGAGGTCACTAGCGCGGAACGTTAAGGACTGCTGAGGCCCAGGGGCGGAGCGCACAGACCTCCACACCTGCTAAGCGTGCAACATGGCGTCCATGAAGCGCAGGTACTCAGTACTCCTAAGCGCGGTGATCGTGATCGCGCTCGTCGCCGTGGTGGTCACGCGGCTGGTTGGCGAGCCCGCCCGGCCGCAATCCAACGAAGCGCCGCCAGCGGCGGCGGCCGAACCCGCGGCCGAACCCGCAACCGAACCCGCAACCGCAGCCGCGGCCGGGCGGGCAGCCGCTGGCACGCCGCCGGCGGCCACGTCCGCGTCCGCCGCACCGTCCACGCCAACCCACACCCTCGCCCCGGAGACCTCGTTGACGCTGACCGGCGGCGTAGTCACCCTGCAAGTGCCGGCCGACCTCAGCCTGGCCGTCGCGGGCGAGCCGCTGCTGGCCACGTCCACCATCCCGCCGTGCGACGAGGGGTTCGACTACTGCCTCTACTTGCCCCAAGGGAGCTACGCTGGCACGAACTTCAGGGCGGCTGGCACGGCCACCAAACTGCGCGCGGACCTCACGTCGCAGACTTCGTGTCTCTTGGCTCAACCGTCCGGCTACCAGTCGCTACAACCCGGGTTAGTCGTCGAACCAGAGGGACCGGACGCCGCGTCCACCGCGCGCTTCGCCGGGCTCATGGACGGCGCGGCCGGCACCTACGCCAACGGCGAGCTGCGGCGCCTGTACGTGGCGGGAAGCTGTTACGAGTTCACGAGTCGCGTCGTGGAGTCGCAGTTCGGCAACTATCCGACGGGCACCATCACGGAGTTCACCGCCGCTGACCGCCAAACGGTGCTTGGTCACCTGAGTGACGCGCTCGAGCGTGTGAGCCTGAAGCTACCGTCCGGCACCCGGAGCGTAACGTGGCCGGCCTCTGGCACCTCCGACCTGGCGCCGTTCATCCGCCTGGCGACGCCGCGGCCTGGCGCCAGCGTGACGAGCCCGCTGCGACTCAGCGGCGAGGCCGTCGGGCAGTGGTACTTCGAGGGGTCGTTCCCGGTGACGGTCGTGGCGGAAGACGGCACGGTGATCGGCCAGGGCAGCGTTTCGGCGCAGGGCGACTGGATGACGACCGACTTCGTGCCGTTCGAGGGCGAGGTGGCCTTCGAGGCTGGCGACCGTGGCGGCGCAGCCACCATCGTGCTGGCCCGCGACAACCCATCTGACCTCCCGCAGAACGATGCGGCCCTGCACGTTCCCGTACTGTTAGCGCAGTAGGGCGCTACATCGAAAGGTAGGCCTCGCGCACGGCGGGGTCGCCGAGGAGTTCACGGCCCGTGCCTTCTTTGACGATCTCCCCGTTCTCGAGGACGTAACCGCGGTCGGCGATCCGCAGCGACTGCTGCACGTTCTGCTCGACCAGCACGACGGTAACGCCGTCTTCGTTGATGTGCTTGAGGGCCTTGAACACCGTAAGGGCGAGGGAAGGCGAGAGGCCAAGCGACGGTTCGTCGACCAGCAGTAGGCGCGGGTTGCTCATCAGGGCACGCCCGATGGCGACCATCTGCCGCTCGCCGCCCGAGAGCGTGCCAGCCAGCTGGCCGCGGCGCTCCTCCAGGCGGGGGAAGAGTTCGTAAACGAACGCGCGGTTGCGCTTGGCGTTGGCGCGCGCGTGCGGCAGGTACTCGGCGCCGCTCTCCAGGTTCTCGCCGACCGTCATGAGTGGGAAGAGCTGCCGCCCTTCTGGCACGTGGCCGACTTGCGAGCGCACCACGCGCGCGGCGCTAAGGCCCGTTAGGCGGTTGCCGAACGCGCTCACGCTGCCGGTTCTGGTAGGGATGAGGCCGCTGATGGCGCGCAGGAGCGTCGTCTTACCAGCGCCGTTGGCGCCGATGATCGTCACGAGCTCGCCGGCCTCTACGTGTAGGTCGATCTCCCACAGCACCGTGATCTTGCCGTAGCCCGCGCGCAACCGCTCTATGTCAAGGGCCTTGCTCACAAGCCGTCCTCCGCTTCGTCTTCTTCCTTGCCGAGGTACGCCTCGATCACCATGCGGTTGGCGGTCACCTCCGCGTAAGTGCCGAGCGCCAGTTCGGAGCCGTGGTCCATGACGAGCACGCGGTCGGCCAAGTCGCGCACGACCGGCATGACGTGCTCGATGAACACGACCGTTACGCCCTCGGCGCGCACGGCGCGCACGAGCTCTACTGCCAGGCGCGCCTCGGCGGGCCTCAAGCCAGCCATGACCTCGTCGAGCAGCAGCACCTGCGGCTTGGTGGCCAGCGCGCGGGCGATCTCGAGGCGTTTCTCTTGCAAGAGGTTGAGGTCCTCGACGGGTTGGTCGCGTAGGGCGGCCAGGCCGGAACGTTCGAGCGCTACCTCCGCGCGCCTGTTCGCCTCGGCGGCGCTCACGTTAGGTGAGCCGAACTGGGCGCCGACGAGCACGTTCTCGAGCACGGTCATCTCGGGGAACGGCTGCACGACTTGGAACGCCCGCCCGAGGCCGAGGTGGCAACGCTTGTGAGACGGCAGCTTGGTGAGGTCCTGCCCCGCGAGGGCGACGCTGCCAGCGCTGGGCGCCAACAGCCCGGAGACGAGGTTGAGGGTCGTCGTCTTGCCGGCGCCGTTCGGTCCGATGATGGCGAAGATCTCGCCGGGGAAGACTTGGAAGTTGACGTCGTGCACGGCGCGTAGCCCGCCGAAGCTCTTGCTTAGGCCCGTGACGCTGAGGAGCGGCGCCGCGCTCATGGCGTCTCCTCCGGGGCAGTGAACGGCTCATCTGCTATGGCGCGGGCACTGCTCATGCCGCCCTCCAGGTCCCCGCCGTGCCGCCTGAGGCGCCTGGCCACGCCACTCAAGAGCCCGACGAGCCCGCGCGGCATGAAGAGGATCGACGCCACCAGCACGATGCCGTAGCCGATAAGGTAGCCGTCCGCGAACGTGCGCTTGAGGGTCTCCTCGAGGCCAGCCAGCACGAGGGCGCCGAGGATGGGGCCGACGGTGGTGTAGAGACCGCCGAATATCGGCGTCACCAGGGCGAGAACGGTGGTGGAGACGGCGAAAGCGCCATCCGGGCTCACGCTGCCGAGGCGGTGAGCCTCTACCGCTCCAAGAGTGCCGGCAACGAAGCTGGAGAGCACGAAGGCCAGCAGCTTGAGGCGCGCAGGGTTGACGCCCATGACGCCAGCCACGAGCTCGTTGGTGCGGATGGCCGTGAAGGCCGACCTCAAGCGCGAGCGCTGGATGAAGACGGAGATGACGACGGCTATGAGCAGTAGCACGGCGTAGGCCCAGAAGTAGCCTTGGTTGCGCACGAAGGCCAGCTCCCAGCGCTCCATGCCTGGTGCGAGCGCGGGCCTGAAGAGGGCGGTCACGTTCATGCCTGGCGCGCCGCCCGCGATCTTCGTTGGCAACTCCTGCACGACCGTCTTGAGGACCTCGGTGAAGGCTAGCGTTGCTATGGCGAAGTAGATGCCGTAAAGCCTCAACGTCACCGATCCCAACGCCAACGCGAGCAGCGCAGCGACGACGCCACCTAGCGGGATGCCGAGCCAGAGCGGTACGTCAGCCATGCGCAGCAAGATGGCGGTCGAGTAGGCTCCCGCGCCAGTGAAGGCGGCGTGCGCCAACGACAACTGGCCCGTGCGGGCGAGCAAGTCCCACGAGAGCGCCAGCGTGGCGAGCACGAGGGCGTTGATGCCGAGCGATAAGTAGCTCACGGACGCGCGCCCGAACGCGGCCCGTAGCAGTGGCGGCAGGAACAGCAGCACTGCGAAGAACAGCAGCGCGAGGAGCAGGTCGCGGCCTAGTGGGTTGATGCGGCGCTTCATGACGCTCCCTAGAAGGCCCGGCGCGAGCGCGCGACGAGCGCCACGAAGATGATGGCGAAGAAGACGGCGTTGCGCAGCGAGTCGCCGTTGGGCACCATGGTGGCGACCAACGACTCTGATAACGCCACGATGATGGCGGCGATGGTTATCCCCCGGATGTTGCCGAGGCCAGCAAGCACGACTATCGCGAACGCTTTGAGCGTGAACCCGAAGCCGATGGTTGGCGTCGGCGATTGGATGACGGCGATCATCACCCCGCCCATGCCGGCGAGGAGCGCTGACATGGCGAACGCGATCAGGTAGATGCGGTTGACCTCAAGGCCGACGAGGCCGGCGCCGGTGCGGTTCTGCGCCACCGCGCGCATGCCGCGGCCGAGGGGCGTCCTCGCCAGCATCCAGTAGAGGGCGGCTATGAGGATGAGCGAGATGACGAAGCTGCCAAGCGGTACGAGGCCCACGCTGATGCTGCCGAGCTTGTAGCCGATGGCGCGGTAAGGCACGCGCGCGATGGTGCGCGGGTCACCACCCCAGATGAGCAGCGCCAAGTTCTGCAGGATGATGCCGACCCCGAACGTGAGGAGCATCTGGTTCAGCTCTGGCGCTTTCAGTACGAAGCGGATGGAAGATAAGTAGATGATGGCGCCGATGACGAACAGGGCGGGCGCCACGAACAGTAGCGATAAGAGAGGGTCGAAGCCGAAGCTGACGAAGAGCTGGTAGGCGAGGAACGCTCCGACCATGAAGAACTCGCCGTGCGCGAAGTTGACGATGCCGATGACACCGATGGCCAGCGCCAACCCAACGGACACCAGCGCGTAGAGGCCGGCGGCGAGGACGCCCGAGACGAGCGCTTGCGGTAAGAGAGATAAGTCCATGAGGTTGGAGCGTGCGGGTCCCTTCGCGGTTATGGGTTGCCGGGGAGGGTCGCTCCCTCCCCGGCGGGTGCTTGTCAGTTGCTAGCCGCGAACCTTACGGGCAGGTCTGCAGCGGCGAGGTGCTGATGTTGACGGGCCAGACGATCTCGCGGACGCCGTCCTGGAACTGGAAGATGAACCACATCTCGGAGCCGAAGCCTTGGTGCAGGGCCTCGATGGAGGGCTTGAAGCTCCAGTCGCCCATCGGCGAGCGGAAGGTGCCTTCCTGCAGCGCCTTGATGACGGCGGCCTGGTCGGTGGTGCCGGCGGCGTTGATGGCGTCGGCATAGCTCCAGAGGTTGGCGTATGCGAGGGCGGCCATGTAGTTGTCTGGCGCCGTGCCGAACTTGGCCTGGTAGCTATTGAGGAAGGCCTTGGCTTCGGGGTTGGGCAGGTTGGGCAGGTAGCCGATCATGCCGGTAACGCACTGCGCTTCCGGCACCTTGTCGAAGTCGGACGGCCAGCCCGGAGGGGCGCCGAAGATGTACTTGGGGTGGTAGTTGAGTTCGCGGACTTGGCTGACGAGGGGCTGGGCGTCGCCGTCGTAAGCGATCCAGTAGAGCATCTCGCCGCCGCTGGCCGCTGCCTTGCTGATGGCAGCGCGGAAGTCGCCCGTGCCGCCGGTCAGGGTGGACTTGAAGGCCTCGTTGAGCACGACCTTCATGCCGGCTGCTTCCAGGAGCGCCTGGGCGCCTGCTGCGCCTGGGCCGCCGAACGCGCCGTCTTCGTGGAGCAGCGCAACGGTGTCTACGCCGGTGTAGACCTGGAAGGCGGTCGAGGCTTCGGTATTCGCGTAATCCCACGGGTGGATGTGGAAGAACCATTCCTCTTGGCCGAGGAGCTCCTCGATGCCGTCGAAGTTGTCGATGCCGATGCCGGAGACCGCGCCGCCGATCCAGCTAACGATGGGCTGGAAGGTCTTGAACGACTCGACGAGGGCGAGGGTCACGCCGGAGGAGTAGCCGCCAGCGATGAACTCGACGTTGTCCTCCGTCATGAGCTTCTCGAACGCGGCTACGCCGGTGGCGGGGTCGGCCTTCGTGTCTTCGATGATCATCTTGAGTGGCTGGCCGAGTACGCCGCCTGCTGCGTTGATCTCTTCGAGGGCCAGCTCGAAGCCGGCCTTCTGGGCTTGGCCGGTGCCGGCTGCGCCGCCGGTTAGGGGCGCTAGGACGCCGATGGTCACGCCTTGCGCCGCAGCGAAGGCGAGTACGGCGAGGACGAGGGTGGCGAGTATGCGCTTCATGCTTCCTCCTTGGAAGGTCTGTCTCCGGGCGATGCCAGGAGTCTGATGGGTGTGGGGCCTCTGGGCGGTAGCAGGTGGGCTCATCTCATTTGGCGCCCCCCGAGAAGGTCTTGGCTAGCAAGTCGCGGAAGGCGGCTGGCGCCTCGAGCGGCGGTGAGTGGCCGACGTCCTCCCAGGTGATGAGGGTGGCGTTCGGGTAGGCGTCGGCGGTGGCCACGGCCGCGGCCGCCGGAACGAGTAGGTCCTTGCCGCCGTGCAATACGGTTACTGGCACCGTCACGGCTGCCGTGCGGCCGCTGAGGTCGTACTCCCCGAGGGCCCTGGCGTTGCCTTGGTAATTGCGCTCGTCCATGCCCATGGCGTCGTCGATCAACGCGGGGAAGTAGTCGGGTTGGCGGGTCGGCGTGATGGCGCTCAGGCCCGCCGTCAGGAGTTCGCGGTTGGTGCGGTAAGCGCTCAGCACGGGGAAGTGCGCCTCCGGCGTCACGAACCCGGCAGGTGGCGCGGCGTCAACGAGGAGTAGCGCCGTCACTAGTTCGGGGTGGCGCACCGCCAACGTTTGCGCCACCGCGCCTCCAAGGCTGTGCCCGACGACGCCAGCCTGCTCGACGCCGAGCGCCTTGAGGAACTCGGCCATGGTGTCTGCCCAAGCGTCAACCCACTCGCTAGTCGGCCAGGCGCCTGGCAGCGGGTCCGAGCGCACGAAGCCCGGCAGGTCCGGGGCTATGAGGTCGAGGCCCGGCGCCGGGTCGGTCAGCTGCTCGAGCCACCACTGGCGGCTGGCGAAGTTGCCATGCACGAGCAGCACGGGGGCGCCAGCGCCAGCTCGGGCGTAATCGATGGTGAGGTCGGCCGTTGCGCCGCCCGTTGGGCGCGACACGTGCACGCCGATCCGCTGTCCTGCCGTCATGCTTCCCCTCCTTGGTGGGAGCGCTCGAAGCGCTCTTTCAGCGTCGTCTTGAGGATCTTGCCTGCGCCGCTCTTCGGCAGCTCTTCAGCCAGTTCGATGTGCTTCGGGACCTTGTAGCGCGCCAGGCGCGCGAGGAGGTGACCGCGCAGTTCCTCCACGGAGGCGGCCGCGCCGGGACGCAGGGTCACGTACGCGACGCCGACTTCGCCCCAGCGCTCGTCTGGCACTCCAAGGACTGCGCACTCGTTGACGGCTGGGTGGTCGTAGAGGGCGCTCTCGATCTCGGTGGGGAAGACGTTCTCCCCGCCGGAGATGAACATCTCTTTGCGCCTTCCTGCGACGGTGTAGTAGCCGTCGACGTCCGTGGTGGCGAGGTCGCCCGTCCACAACCAGCCGTCCCTCATGACCTCGTCTGTAGCTTGCGGCCGCTCGTAGTAGCCGAGGAAAACGTGGGGCCCGCGCAGGGTGAGCTCGCCGACCTCGCCAGGGTCGCAGACGCTGCCGTCCGGCCGCCGCACGGCCGCTTCCGCATGCAGTAGCGGTTTGCCAACTGACTCTGGCCGCCGCTGCGCCTGCTCTAGGGTGATGGCGAAGCAGTTGACGCCCGCCTCCGTCAGCCCGTAACCCTGCCGGAAGCGCACGCCGCGGTCGGCGAACGCGTGACGAACGGGTTCTGGGCAGGCGGCGCCGCCGGAGATGGCCCAGCGCACGCTGCTCAGGTCGCGCGTGGCGAAGCTCGGGTCGTTGGCGACCATGGCGTACATGGTCGGCACGAGGAAGAGGACGGTCGCGCCTAGCTCCTCCACGAGCCGCAGGTACTCTTCCGGATCGAACTTCCGCTGCAGGATGGTGCGCCCGCCGACCTGGAACAACGGCGTGGTGAAGGCGTTGACGGCTGCGTGATAGCAGGGCGTCGCTTGCACGACGCAGTCGCTCTCGTTCAAGCCCCACGAGAACACCGTGTTGACGGCGTTGTAGAAGTTCTGGCGGTACGGCAGCATGGCGCCCTTCGGCAGGCCGGTGGTGCCGCCCGTCAGGAGGATCATCTGCACGTCTTCCGGACCCAAATCTGGGCGAGGCACGGCAGGGAGCGCAGCGCCACTTGCCGCCTCGCGCCAGAAGGCCTCCAAATCGAGCACCGCGCCGCCACCAGCGGCCGCGGCTGCTGCCGGCGCGTGCTCGGCGTCGTGCAGGACGACGCTCGGCTTCAGGTAGGCGCCTAGCCCCTCGAGCTCGCGCTGGGCGAGGCGCACGTTGAGCGGGGCGAAAATGAACCCTAGCTTGGCCGTAGCGAGGATGAGGTCGAGGTGTCCGATGTGGTTGTGCGCCGCGATGGCCACGCGGTCGCCCTTGCGAACCCCCATGCCGGCTAGGAGGGCGGCGGTGCGCGCGGCGCGTTCGTTGAGTTCGGAGTACGTGTACCACCGCCCGTCCCACCACAGCGCCTCGCGCTCAGGGGTGAGGTCGGCGCGCCGGGCCGCGACGTCGAGGATCATGCGGGCGCCCCGCTAGCTGGCGCCCCGTCAGCTTGCGCTCCGTCAGCGCCCGCCCATCGGAGCGCGATGGCGTTCCACACGTAGCCGACACCTGCCGCCACGGCAACCGCCAGGTCGCCCGGCTTGAGGGTGCCGTTGTCACGCGCGATCTCTAGCGAGAGGAGTTGGTCGACCTGACCGAGGTGGCCGTAATCGCTGAGGTAGGTGCTCTGCCGTTCGGTCAAGCCAAGGCGGTCAAGCAGGTAGTCGTGGGCGCTGCGTTTGACGTGCAGCATGGCGAGGTAATCGATGTC
>CALCHY010000359.1 GCA_937907415.1 uncultured Trueperaceae bacterium | reverse complement strand
GCGACGCCCTGGCGCGAAGCGATGGTGCGGCGGGCGCACTCCGCCAGAGCCGCCCTGAACCGCCACCGCTGGGCCACTCCCCTGATGGATTCGCGCGCCGGCCCCGGGCCCGCAACATTGGCCCACCACGAGGCGGTACTCGACTGCCTCCGGTCGGCGGGCTTTTCCGTGGCGTTGGCCGCTCACGCATTCTCGGTATTGGACGCCTACATCTTCGGGTTCGTGCTGCAGGAACAGGCCCTGCCCTTCAAGACGCCGGCGGAAGCGCAAACCATAGCGGTTGCCATCGGCGCTCAGCTGGGCGATGCCTACCCGCGCTTGACCGAGATGCTGCAGGAACACGTTCTGACAAGCGGATACGACTACTTCGATGAGTTCGATTATGGCCTAGAACTCATAGTCAATGCCCTCGACGGCCGTCTGACACAACTCAAAGCATGACAGGGCAACAAGCCCACTACCGGAGGACAGAAGTGAAAGCGACCATCAGAGAAACGTACGGCGGGCCCGAGGTTCTCGAGGTGAGGGATGTGGTTGCGCCACATGTGGCTGCGGGTGAGGTGCTCATCGAGGTGGCCGCTGCCTCGCTCAACGCGGCCGACATTCACCTGCTGCGGGGCACCCCGTTGCCTGCGCGCCTGGCGTTCGGCCTCCGCAAACCCAAGCGGCCGGGAATGGGCGCTGACGTGGCAGGCCGTGTCATCGCGGTGGGTGCTCAAGTGACAGAGTTCAAAGTAGACGACCGAGTGTTCGGCGACTTGAGCGGCGCAGGCTTCGGGGCCTTCGCCGAGAAGGTTGCCGCGCCAGCTTCCGTGCTGGCCCAGGTGCCAGAAGGCGTGCCCTACGAGCACGCCGCAGCCTCGGGCATGGCGGCGGTAACGGCACTGCAGGCACTGCGCGGCAAGCAGAACCGAGGCTTCCGACTGGACGGCCAGCACGTATTCGTAACGGGCGCATCTGGCGGGGTCGGCTCGTTCGCGGTGCAGCTAGCGAAGGCGCTCGGCGCCCAAGTCACGGCCTTGACCAGCGCCGCAAACGCGCAGAAGGTGGAGGCCATCGGCGCCGACACCGTAATTGTGCGAGATGACGGCGCGCAAGCTAACCCGGAGCGCTACGACCTGATCTTGGAGGCGGGCGGTTACGCACCCGTGCGCCAGACCTTGCGCCTTCTCAAGCCCGGCGGACGCTACGTGTTCGTTGGCGGCGGAGACAATCAGCTGATGACTGCCGTGCTGCTAGGCAAGAGCATGCTGGCCAAACCAGACAAACAGGATCTGGAGCAAGTTGCTGCCTTGCTGGCGGAGGGCAAAGTAAGGCCGCTGATAGGCGCCACTCTGCCACTCGACCAGGTGGCGGAGGGCGTGCGCCTGTTCGAGGGAGGTGACGCCGCCGGCAAGATCGTGTTCCAACATGCTGGCCTCAACACTCCCGCAGCGGTGGGGAGGAAGTAGGCGCGCGCCCGGAGTGGGATATCCCGCGAAACCGTGTGGGTCTCGCCCATTAACATTCTTTGTGACCAAATTGAGCACGGCCGAGCGCCGGGAGTGTCGGAGACTCTCCGTACGCGTGCGCCTACTCCTGCTTCTTGCAGCCGCCAGCTTGACACTCTCTGCCACGGCCCTCGCTCAACCGTCCAGCGAGCCACGCGCTCTCTCCGGCGAGTTCAGTGTCTCATACGCGCTTGCGCTCACCGACTTCGCCAACGCTCCCAACGTCGGGCCGCTCTTTCGTGCCAACTTGTCCTACGAGACCAGCGCGAGAAGCGTGACGTTCACGGCCGACCCGTTCGGCCTCAGGAGCCAGGGTGTGACGCTCGATGTCGCAGAAGGCACCGACGCTCTGTCGTTCAGCTACACGCGGACACCGGGGGCAGGCGTCTCGCCCGGTGTCGGCGCGACGACCGACGTCCAGGCCCGTGCCGCGTCGAAACCCGTTGACGCACCCGCGTTCCAGGTTCTGTTCAGCGGCCAGTCGGTAGAAGGAATCAACAGGAGCGGGACCTGGGTCGGCAAGGTCGGTTTCAGCGATCGCTACCGCGAGCCGTTCACGGGCTTCTCGAGCATCGACTGGCGAGCCTCCTCCCAGGTATCGGTCGTGCGGATCGCCGCAGCGGGCACCGAGCGCGCGACGCTCACCAGCGGCTTCGGCGTGCGGGCGGCGTTCGGCGGCGAGCGCCAGCGCAGCTTCCGGCCCCGCTTCGACGCCGACTGGTCGACGGTGGTGGCCACGCCCGACCCGGTGGCGCCAGCCGCCGGACCCGCTAGCGGGCACTCGCTGAGGCTGCGTGCCGGCATCTCGGTGGACGCGACCGCGCACGAGACCCTCGACCTGGGGACCGACTGGCGCTTCGATGCGGCGCGACCCTCGAACTCCCAGTCGTTCGGCGTCACCACCACGCGACTGGCACCGCTGCGCTTGGGTGCGAACCTGACCCGCAGCGCGGGGGCGGGCACCACGGCACTCGCCTGGAACCTCGATGCCGACGCTCCTCTCGG
>CALCHY010000358.1 GCA_937907415.1 uncultured Trueperaceae bacterium | reverse complement strand
GACGCCCGCGCGGCCACGTCCGTTGCGGTAGCGTGACAGGCACGATGACCGAGGTACAGGCCGCTCAACGAGCTGCGGCTTTCGAGGCGCGCATCGCTGCGGGCGAGAAGATCGAAGCTGGCGACTGGATGCCGGACGAATACCGCCGCCAGCTCATCCGCATGATCGGGCAGCACGCGCACAGCGAGTACGTCGGCATGCTTCCCGAGGGCGCCTGGATTGACGCGGCCCCAACCCTCAGGCGCAAACTCATCCTAGTGGCCAAGGTCCAGGATGAGGCCGGCCACGGACAGTACCTCTATCACGCTGCGGAAACGCTGGGCGCTACCCGCGCCGAGATGCTCGACGCCTTGCTCGAAGGCCGCGCCAAGTACTCCTCCGTCTTCAACTACCCTACGCTCACCTGGGCCGACGTCGGTATGATCGGGTGGCTGGTCGACGGCGCAGCCATCAAGAACCAGTTGATGCTCGCCCAATGCTCCTACGGCCCGTACTCGCGAGCGATGGTGCGCATCTGCGCCGAGGAGACGTTCCACCACCTGCAAGGCCGCGAGATGATCCTGACTTACGCCTCCGGAACGCCGCACCAGCGCGCCATGGCGCAAGACGCCCTCGACCGCTGGTGGTGGCCCGCGCTCATGATGCTCGGACCGCACGACGCAGACTCGCCGAACTCCCCGCAACTCAAGGCGTGGCGCGTGAAGACCAAGAGCAACGACGAGGTGCGCCAGGAGTTCCTCGACGAGCACGCCCCAGAACTACTGGCGGCCGGACTCACCATCCCGGACGACGACCTGCGCTTCGACGAGGAAACCCGCCACTGGCGCCACGGATCGATCGACTGGGCGGAGTTCTGGCGCGTAGTGAAGGGCGACGGACCGTGCAACGCGGAGCGCCTCGCCGCGCGCAGGGCCGCGCACGACGACGGCCGCTGGGTGCGCGAAGCGCTCGCAGCGCACGCCGCGCGCGCGTCGCAACGGGCAAGCGAATGACGGTCGACGGTCAGCTGCCACGCTGGGAGGTCTTCAAGCAAGACGCCAGCAGCAAGGCGCACGCTGCCGTGGGCTCGGTTCACGCCGCGGACGCAGAGCACGCGCTGCTCATGGCCCGCAGCGTGTTCGCGCGGCGGCCTTCCGCCGTGAGCTTGTGGTTGGCCCCGCGCTGGGCGGTGCATGAGTTCACGCGTGAGCAACTAGCGGAAGCGCTAGCGACCCCAGGCACGCAGCTGGCGGCCCCCATGCGCTACCGCGTCTTCATCAAGTCCTCCGATCGCCGCAGCATGGCTGCCTACGAGCACAGAGGAGAGGTAGTCGCCAGCGGCACGAGCGCTGCCTTGCGGGCGGCCACGCCAGACGAGCTGCCGCTCGGCATGTGGCTCGTCGAGGACGCGGCCGTCATAGCAAGCGCCCCAGCTGACGCGGAGGCTTGGTTCGCGCCGGCCAGCGACAAGCGCTACAAACAGCAGTCTGAGTACGCCGTTAGCGTCAAGCGCCACCCTGCAACGCGCGAGGGGACATGACCCTCGCCCCCGAGCTCAGCGCCGCCCTCGTCGAGCGCCTGACGGCGTTCGCGGACGACGAGCTCGTGCTCGGTCACCACCAAGCCGGCTGGACCGGTCACGCGCCGCTACTAGAGGAAGACATCGCCATCGCCAACGTGGCGCAAGACGAGATAGGCCACGCCGTTGCGTGGCTCGAGCTGCGCGCCGCACTCGACGGCTCCGACCCCGACCGGCTTGTGTTCTTCCGCGCAGCAAGCGACTACCGCAGCGCCTGGTTGAGTGAGCAGCCTCGCGGCGACTGGGCGTTCACGATGCTGCGGCAGTACCTGTTCGACGCTTACGAGGCCGAGCTCCTCGCGCGCCTCAGCGCCAGCTCCTACCGGCCGCTCGCAGACACGGCAGCGAAAGTGGCGCGCGAGGAGCTCTTCCACCTGCGCCACTCGCGGCTGTGGGTCGAGCGCTTGGCGCACGGCACGGACGAATCACGCGACCGGTTGGTTTCAGCGGTTGCGGTGGCGTGGCCACTCATGGCGCAGCTCCTAGCGCCGTTGCCTCAAGACGCGGCGTTGGAGGCCGCCGGCATCACCTACTCGTCGCGTGACTTGGAGGAGTCCGTGGTGGCCGCTACTAGCGCAGAGTTGGTTAGGCACGGCTTCGCCTTGCCGCCCTTCGCGCCGGTGCCAGCCGGCGACCCGCGCGCGCTGCGGACCGAGCACCTCGCGCCCACGCTTCTCGTGATGCAGTCGGTGGCACGGTCCGACGCAGACGCGCAGGCGTGGTGATGGCACCGCTGCCGGACGACGGCCGCACCGCGCTGGCATGGGAGGCGCTTAGCACCGTGCTCGACCCGGAGCTGCCTGCCGTCAACATCGTCGAGCTTGGCCTCGTCCGCGAAGTTACCGCCACTTCGGCTCCTGATGGGGTGCTGGTGGCGATCACGCCTACGTTCTCAGCGTGCCCGGCTTGGCACGTGATCGAACGTAACGCTGTGGCCGCACTGCAAGCGGCCGGGGTCGGGCGGGTCGTGGTCGAGAAGCGCATCGCGCCCGCCTGGTCGTCCGACGACATGACAGAAGGGGCGCGCGCGAAGCTGGAACGCTTCGGCATCGCCCCTCCTGCCGTGCACGGTGGCCTCGTCCAGTTGGCTATCGAGGCGCCCGTACGTTGCCCGCGGTGCGGTCACCCTGACACGCGGCTACGCAACGCCTTCGGCTCCACGTTGTGCCGCGAGATACGCACGTGCGCCGCCTGCCACGAGACTTTCGAGCGCTTCAAGCCCCTGTGACGCCACGGTTAGCTCAGCGGGTACCCGTCCGCGGCATAGACGGCGTCCGCGGCGCTGCGCCGCAACTCGATGAGGTCTACCCCATGATCCTTCAAGTACGCCTGGAACCGCGGCATGGCCTCGTTGCCGCGTGGGATGCGCCGCAACGCCTCCGTGCCGAGGTCGCGCGCCCGGTCGACGGCCGCGAACGCGTAGAGCCGCGCCATGACCGCCGCCGCCTCTCCACTGCCCGCGCCCTCTAGGCGCTCCGCGCGCAACAGGCCAGACTCCGCCAGGTAAGTAAGGCCAACCATGTCGGCCACGCGCGCCAGTAGTTCCTGCTCGCGCGCCAGGCCCTGCATGTACGCCATCGCTCCCATGCCGGCCACCATCAGGGTGCCTAGCTTGAGGTTCGCGAGGGCGAGTTCTGCGTCCGAAAGGACGCCAGTGGCCGCCACCGAGGTCACGGGGCTGCCCATCATGGCCTCCTGCGCCGGCCCTAGGAGGTCGAGGTCGCCGCGCATGGCGCGCTTCAGCAGCTGGTCGACGGTTAGCTCGCGGTTGATCTCGTTCGTGCCCTCGAAGATGCGGTTGATGCGGCTGTTCCGGTACGGCAGTTCGATGGGGTAATCGGCGGAGAAACCGTAGCCGCCGTAGATCTGCAGCGCCTCGTCCACGACGTAGTCGAGGATCTCGGAACCGAACACCTTGATGAACGAGTACTCGACCGCGTAGTCGTTGAGGGCGGCGAGTTGCGAGACGGCGTCGTCCTTGCCCCGCAGGGCGGCGTCCATGCTCCCGCCGAGGCGGTAGACGGCGCTCTCAAGCGCGAAGGTGTCGGACGCCATGCGCCCGATCTTCTCCTTGATGAGGCCGAAGGTGGCGATGGGCGCCTTGAACTGGATGCGTTCCTTCGCGTACGCCTGGCTGAGCCCGATGAGTTGCTTGGCGCCACCGGAAGCGCCGACGGCCAACTTGTAACGTCCGATGTTGAGGATGCCGAAGGCTATGTGGTGGCCCTTGCCGATCACCCCAAGCAGGTTGGCGCGTGGCACCCTCACGTTCTCGAGGATCACTTGGCGGGTGCTCGAGCCCTTGATGCCCATCTTGTGTTCCTCTGCCCCGAAGCTCAGCCCCGCGGTGCCCTTCTCGACGAGGAAGCAACTGAACTTATCGCCGTCGACTTGCGCGAACACCGTGAAGAGGTCCGCGAAGCCCGCGTTCGAGATCCACATCTTGGTGCCGTTGAGGACCCACTCGTCGCCCACTAGGTCGGCGCGCGTCTTGGCGGCAAGCGAGTCGGAGCCGGAGCCCGGTTCGCTCAGACAGTAGGCCGCCACCCATTCACCCGAGGCAAGTTTGGGCAAGTAGTGCGCCTTCTGCTCCTCCGTGCCGAAGTAGACGAGCGGCAGCGTGCCGATGCCGGCGTGAGCGTTGAAGGTGACGTTGAACGAGCCTGAGGCCGCGATGGCCTCCGTGACGACGGATGACGCCGCCTTGCCCTGACCGAGGCCGCCGTACGCTTCCGGGACCTCGACGCCCAACAGTCCGAGTTCACCTGCCCTTGCCATCTTGGCACGCGAGAGTTCGTAATCCAGACCCTCCAACTTGGCGAAGTCTGGCAGGATCTCGCGTTGCACGAAGGTCCGCGCTGTCTGCGCGAACATCTTGAGGTCGTCGTCGAACGCCTCGGGGATGAGCACCGTGTTGGCGTCCTGGCGCTCGATCAGGAAGGCGCCGCCCGTGGGCGCAACGACCTGCGGGTTGCTGTTCGCATCTGCCATCTGTGGCCTCCTTGGCGCTCCCGGCGAGCCGCGGTGCGCTTCGCCGGGCCAAGCTACAACTCTTGGACTGAGTACAAGTTTACCTCAGGCCGCGGCCAAGTTGCGCCCCAGCGCTCGCGGCTCAGGGCAGGTGCGGCCCGACGCTCGTGATGGCGCTTACGATAGCTAGGAGCAGCAGACCGACGCAGAACCAACCCGTCGCCTGAGCGAAGCGGCGCCCTAGCCCAGAGCGCAACCGCACCACCCCGTAGAGGAAGCCGCCGACTAGCCCGCCGACGTGACCCCACAACGAGACGCCGGGCACGGCAACGCTGAAGACGATGAGGAGCGCGACCCACTGTAAGAGACCGCGCAGCAGCAAGCGGTCGGAAGGCGCCCTGCTCAGGGCCGCCTCGGCCAGCAGAGCGCCCGCCACGCCAAGGATGCCGCCCGAGGCGCCGACGAGCACAAGCTGTTGGCCAGCCTGGAACACGGTGGTGGCAACCGCGCCGAGCGCCGTGCCAGCCGTGAACGCCGCCAACAAGTCGCCCCAACTACGCCGCCGCTCGTACAACCGCCCGATGTCGAAGAGCACCCACAGGTTGAGGCCGATGTGCAGGATGCTCCCATGGAGGAACGCGTACGTGAGGAAGCGCCACCAGGCGCCCGCGTCAGGCACGCCAGGAATGCCTTGAACGAACGCGGCAACGATGCTGCTCGCGTGCATCCCTTGGCCCCTCACCGACAGCACCCCGTAGTACTTGTCCACCAAGACCTGCGCGAGGTACGCGGCCGCTATCACCGCCGCCAACAAGTACGTGGCGAGCGGCCTGCGCGCGAGCGTTGCCGCAGACGTTGGCGGGGTGGCGCCAAGCGCACGCAGCCGCGCCGCGTAACGGGTGCGTTGCGTCCCACTCGACGACATGTACGCCGCCGCGTACGCCTTGACCGCCGCAGAAGGCCGCCCGCCACGCTCGGCTGCCGTCCCCAAGATGTCGTAGAGGGTTGCGGGCGTCACCCCCGCCAAAGGCTGCTCGAGTAGGCTCCTGGCGCCGTCGAAGTCGCCCTCGCGAGCAGCTAGTCGCGCTTGCGAAAGCACGACGGCGCGGAAGCCTAGCGGGCCCTGCTTGCCTGCCTCGAAGCGCGTCTTCAGGTTGGCCGTCTCATGCCGCGCCTGCTCGACGTGTCCGAGCGCCAGCAACGCCTCGATACGCGCGGCGGCAAGGAGGTGCGCGTTGTCGGCCTCCCACGCGCTTGGCGGCTGCTCGAGCTCGAGCACCTTCTGGTAGTCGCCGCTCAGGAGGTACGCCTGACCAAGTAGCACGGGGTCGTGGCGGGTGGTCAGCGCGAGCGCCGCCTCACCCTCACCGCGTTGCAGAGCTGCCTGCGCGAGGAGCCGCCCCACCGCCGCCCTACCACCCGCCGTCCAGTAGAGCAGCAGGTTGAGGACGCGGGCCACGCGCCACGCGCCCGCACGCACGAGGGCGAGGAGCGCGACGGGCCCGAAGACGAAGAGCGGCGTCAACACCAAGGTAGCCGCCAGGAGCCAGGTTGGCGCGCGCCACGCGCCGTAAGTCGCGTAAGCGACTACGGCGGCGGCGACGGCGGCGAGCAGCGTCTTGGCTGGGAACTCGTTAGGTAGTGGAGCTAGGCGCGTGGCCCAGCGCATCGACGAGACGCCCGCCACCGCCACTACGATCAGGAAGAGAGTCGCCGTTGTCATCGCCCCGATGGTACCGCCGCGCGCATGGTCGCTGCGTGGTACACCCTCGGGCGCGCGGCGCTCAGACACACTTCATGGCGACCGTTACAATCGAACACGGCCGCCACTCAGTGCCGGCACCTGGAGGCGTCACGTGCTCGACGTAATACTGGGGGCGGTAACCACCCTGATCGCCTACTTCCTCGGCACCATCCCATCTGGCCTCCTCGTCGCCAGGCTGCGCGGCGTGAACATCCAGCAAGTCGGTTCTGGCAACATCGGCGCGACTAACGTGCTGCGCGCACTCGGTGTCGTGCCGGCAGTCATCGTGGTCATCCTCGACCCACTCAAAGGCGCCATCGCCACCCTCATCCCCTCCCTCCTCGGGATAGGGCCGTGGGGCGTCGCGTTGGCTGGCCTCGCCGTAGTGCTAGGCAACAGCTTCAACATCCTGCTGCGCCTGCGTGGCGGTAAGGGGATCGCCACCAGCATCGGGGTGTTCCTCGTCATCGACCCGCTGGTCGCACTGATGTGCATCGTGCTCGGCGTCTTCACGATCCTCGTGAGCCGTTACGTTTCGCTCGGGTCGTTGGTCGGCATGGTGGCCCTGCCGCTCTTCATCATCGTTTCGGCCACGTGGGCGTGGCCTGAGATGCTGCTAGCCGCCGCCCTCGCCGCGTTGGCCATCTACCGGCACCGCGACAACATCCGCCGCCTGCTCGCCGGCGAGGAGCGCAGGCTTGGCGAGAAGGTCGCCGCGCGCCACTGACCGAGCGGCAGCGCCCTTGCCAAGGTTGACCATGACGATGCCGCCGATGGCGATCGCGCCACCGACGACCGTGATCAGCGCGGGCACCTCGCCGAGAAGCAGCCACGAGGACGCCAGGCCGAACACCGGTACGAGGTAGAGGAAGGCAGTCACGACGGTGACCCTGGCTTGCGAGAGCGCGAACGCATAGATGGTGTATGCGATGGCCGAGGGGAACACGCCGATGTAGAGCGTGGCACCAAGCGCCGCCCATGGGGCCGACGCCACCGAGCTGGCCAAACCGGGTAGGAACACGAGGAGCGGCAACGTGCCTGCCCAGGTGGCGAACGCGGCGACCTCGATCGGCTTGTACTTAGCGAACAGTGGCTTCTGAAGCACCGTGTAGAACGACGCGGCCGCGGCAGCGAGGACGATGAGCCACGCCCAAGCGTTGAAGGTTAGCCCAGTGCCGGAGTCGCCGAGCACGATGAGCACGACGCCGAGGAACGAGAGCAGCGAGCCAACCCAGCCGAGCGGGGCGAGCCTCTCCCCCATCATGAAAACGGCGAGCAGCGCCGTCATGGCAGGCGCCGTCGCGATCACGAGGCTGGCGGCACCCGCACTGACGTGCAACTCGCCGAAGTTGAGAGCGAGGTGATAGACGGTGTAACCGAGGAGCCCGACTAGGAAGAAGTACGGCACGTCCGCGCGGCGAGGACGGAGCCGCCCCTTGAACACGAGGAGCAATGGCAGAAACGCTGCCGATGCCACCAGGTGGCGTAGCAGCGTCAAGTGAGGGGCAGTGAAGCCCGTCAACCCCAGCTTGATCATGGGGTAGGCGCTGCCCCACAAGATCATCTGGAACAGCAGTAGGACAACCAAACCTGCTCGCATCCGAACGTCTCCTAATCACTCCGTAAGTCAGTTAGGCAGTTCGACCTTGCGACCGCAAGCGCATAGTTCCTGCTCGCGCACCATGCGCGTCTGACCGTCACGGAACCATAGCGTTGCGCAGTCCGGGCAGCGTACCTCGTTGCTGCTGATGCCGAGGATGGCCTCCGGTCCGAGCCAGCGCTTGTCACCGCACCAGTGGCACACGATCTCGGCTCCGCCGTCTTCTGCGATCATGGCCGCCCGTTCGGCGGGCGTGAAGTAGGCGAGCGCTTCGAGCGCCTTCTCTTCACTACAGCGGCAGGCGAAGCGCAGCTGCAACGGCGGGTCGGTGAGGATCTCGAAGTCCATCCCCCACATGAGTTCGTTACGCACGATGTCCGTGAGGGGCGCGCGGTGCATGGCGCTCGTCAGCTGACCGAGCGCCTTGATGTTCGCCTCGAGCAGCGGCAACGCCGCCTCGTCCGCCCCAGGCAGCGCCTGCAGAATGACGCCACCAGAGCTAGTTACGCGCCCCTTCGCGTCGAAGTGGACGCCGAGCAGTAGCGCGGAAGCGATCTGCTCAGAACGCGCGAGGTAGGTGGCGATGTCCTCCGCGATCTCGCCGCTGACGAGGTCGCTCGAGCTGCCGTATGGTTCGCCGTACGGCGCGTGAGCGCGGATGACGCTGATCTCGCCAACGTGCCCAACGCCGCCACCGACGTCGAGCTTGCCGTCTGGGCGCAGTGGCAGGTCGGCGTGAGGGTTGCTGACGTAGCCGCGCACGGTACCGTCGAGGCCGGCGTCTGCGATGACGCCGCCGAGGGGCCCGTCGCCGCGCAGCTTGAGGGTCACGCGGTCACGATGGTGCTTCAGGAGTACGTGCGAAAGCAGTAGGGCCCCAGTGAGGGTGCGGCCGAGGGCCGCGCCTGCCGTTGGGCTGGTGGCGTGCTTCTCGGTGGCGTGGCGCACCAACTCGGTGGTGTCTGCCGCCACCACGCGGATGCCGCCGCTGGCTCCAAGGCCGCGGATCAGGTGAGACATCTGTGGTTCCTCTCGTCGAACCGCTAGCGGGCGCCAGCGCCTAGCGCTCACGTCCTGCGGTACGCCCCCGAGTATATGGGCGCGCCTCATAGCGCCGCGTGCCGCAGCTTGCGCCGCCTTGCGCTGCGCTTACTCGACCGGCGCTTTCGACACGGAGAGTTTCTCGTTCAACCGCCGCAGGGTGGCTCGCGGCACGAGCTTAGCCACGTCAGCGCCGTAGTGCGCGATCTCCTTGACGCGGGTGCTCGACACGTAAGACCAGCGCGTTGCGGTCATGATGAACGTCGTTTCAGCGTTAGGGTTCAGTTGACGGTTGAGGTGCGCCATCTGCAGTTCGTACTCGAAATCGGAGATGGCCCTTAGGCCCTTGACGATGACGGTGGCTCCGATCCGGCGCGTGTAATCGGCAAGTAGTCCATCGAACGAGTCGACTTCCACGCCGTCGAGGCCCTCGATGACCTCCCGGATGATGGCCACCCGCTCCTCGGTGCTGAACAGTCCCGACTGCTTGGAGGCGTTATGCAGCACGGCCACGGTGAGGCGGTCGTAGATGCGCGCTGCGCGGCGGATGATGTCGACGTGACCGTTATGCAACGGGTCGAAACTGCCGGGATACACGGCGTGAATCATTGTCGGATAGTTTAGCCGCATATGCGCGCCGCTGGGAGCCACAAAAGCAGCGCCAGCTACTCAGTCAGCCCCCGGCTAGGAGTTCGTCCACGACCGCGCCAGGGCTCATGCGTCCCGAGAGGACCGCAGCTATCGCCTCATCTTCGTGGGCGCTGAGCTTGCGCCTCAAGCGCTCGCCGAGGATGGCGCTCACCTCCGCGCGCACGCGGCGCCTGCGCGCGGCGACGATCGCCCCGCTCTCCTCTAGGTAAGCGCGGTGTTCGTCTAGGCGCTGCAGCAACTCGTCGACGCCTTCTTCGCGGGACGCGACCGTGCCGACGATGGGCGCCGCCCAACCCTCTGGGTGCTCGCCTAGTTCCATCGCGGCGCGGATCTCACGCCGCAAGCGGTCGGCGCCAGGGTGGTCGTACTTGTTGATGCAGAAGATGTCCGCTATCTCCATGATGCCTGCCTTGAACGCCTGCACGCCGTCACCCTGGCCGGGCGTTAGCACGACGACTGTCGTGTCCGCCGCTTGCACGACGTCGACCTCCGACTGCCCTACCCCGACCGTCTCGACGAAGATCGTGTCGCAGCCCGCAGCGTCTAACAGTGCGACGACTTGGAGTGTGGCGGCCGCCAACCCTCCGAGGTGGCCACGGGTGGCCATCGAGCGGATGAACACCCCTGGGTCGTCGTGCCAGCGCGTCATGCGGATGCGGTCACCGAGGATGGCGCCGCCGCTGAACGGTGAGGTCGGATCGATGGCTACCACGCCAACGCGGCGACCAGTTGCCCGAACGCCAGCGATGAGGGCGTCGGTAAGGGTGCTCTTGCCGGCGCCTGGCGAGCCAGTGATGCCGATCACGGCGCCGCGCCCAGTCCGCTCACGCACGCTGCGGAGGAGTTCCTGCCCCTCTGGCGCGCCAGCCTCGATGAGGGTCATGCCGCGGGCGATGGCCCGTTCGTTACCCGCTAACAGCCGTTCCCTGAGCGACTCCACCATCCGAGGCTAACCCGCGCCGCGCGCCGCGCTGCTCCAGCGCCGCGCTAGCCCGATGACGGCCGCTTCTAGGGCAAGGTCTTGGTCGCGGCCTGTTTTGGCGGCGACGTCGGCCGCGAGTAGTTCGCGCAGCGCACCCTTGACGGACGCCTCATCGAGCCTGGCGGCGAGGGTCAGCGCTTTGTCCGCCGCGTACGGCGCCGCGCCGAGGATGCTGGCGGCTTGCCCACCGCTGATGCGCTTTCCGCCTTCTCGTCGCCGCAGGCCGGCGGCCTTGGCAACCAGCATGAACTGCCACGTCAGCGCCCCGAAGACGCGCGGCACGGCTTCACCGCTGTCGATGAGCCTGCGCGTTACGGTCACGGCACCCGTAATGTCGCCTGCCGCTATCCGTTCGATGATGTCGAACGCGTTGTGGGTTGCCGCGCGGTTGACGACGGCCTTGGCGCGCTCCAAGCCGATGCGTTCGTCAAGCGAGGCTAGTTTCTGGATCTCCGAGACTATGCCGGCAGCGTCCTCGCCGAAGAGTTCGGCTAGGTAACTCGGCACTTCGCGCTCGAAATCGACGCTTGCGTCCTTCAGTTCCGCGGCGACCCAGTCGCCTAGGCGCTCCCTGCGTGGAAGCGCCTGGTGGTGGTGCTTGCCGAGTTGCTGTAGCGCCTTCTGCCGCGCAGGTGTGGCGTCGGGGTCGAGTACGACGATGGTGGCGTTCCCGCCAGCCTCCTCCAGTACCTTCATGACCTCGTTGCGGGGCTTGACGCCTGCCACGCCGTGGAAGGCCGCCTCGAAATCAAGCAGCAGCGCGGTCTGGCCGAATAGGCCGCCTTGAGAGGCCAGCTCGCTGACGCTCTGCGCGGACATGCCCTCGCCCAACTCCGTGACGGCGCCGGGACCGAACCCGAGTTTGCCGAGTGCGGCGCGTGCGGCGCGGCGTGAGAGGAAGCTGTCTCCTGTGTAAGAGATGATCATGCTGGCTGCTGCTTCAGGCTACGGCTACCAAGCTGACCGCTCCCAGCGCTTGGCGGAACTCGTCTGCGCTAGCGAAGCGGTCATCCGGGTCGCGCGCCAGCGCCCGCAGCAAGACTTCAGAGTAGGCGCTCGCTGCTTCCGGGAGGGGCTCGAGTGGCACGCGGTCGTCTCCTGCTAGCCATCTGACGACTTGGGACCCATATGGGGGAGCACCGGTGAGCATGTGGTAGATGACGGCGCCGGTAGCGTAGAGGTCGGAGCGGTGATCGGTGCGCACGCCCTTGAACTGCTCAGGCGCCATGAAGCTCGGCGTGCCAAGGAGCATGTCTGGCGCGGTGATGGCCGTGAGGCCCAAGTCTTTCGCGAACCCGAAATCGGTGAGGAGCGCGCGCTCGCCTTTTACGAGGATGTTGGCTGGCTTGACGTCGTGGTGGATGACCCCTTGGGCGTGAGCGTAAGCGAGGGCGTCTAGCACGTCGTGCGCGATCTTCATGGCCCTGCGCGGCCGCAACGGGCCGCGGTCCAATGCCGATTCGAGCGAGACGCCCGGGCAGTATGCGTAGATGAGCGATGAGCCTTCCGCGAGACCGAGAAGTGGCACGATGTTGTCGTGCCGCAACCGGCCCACGACGGCTGCCTCGCGTTCCAGCCGCTGACTGGCGACAGGATGCGAGGAGCGCAGGCGCTTGACCACCACTAGGCGGTCTCCCCAACGAGCAAGTTCCACTCTCACGGGACCTTGCTCGGATAACACACGCACCGTAAGGAGCATTGTGAGCAATCTATCACGCCTGGCACGGTGTGAGTACCGCCTGAATGGTCATCTTGTACAGCCTTCCGCAACGCTCATCTGTTGGGCTGAAGTACTGTCCCGGCGCTGCCGCGGGAAGGCGCAGCTACGGCGGCGCCGCGCTCGCCGCTCGCGATTGCCTTCCAAGACGTTGGAGTTCCAAGCACTACCCTGATCGCGCCGTGCTCACGGGTCGTGAGGACCTGAGCTCCGTGCTCGGTGAGGCGCTCTACGACTTCGGGGACCGGGTGCCCGTAGGTGTTGCGACCGACCGAGATGACGGCTAGTCGTGGCCCGACTGCCCGTACGAGCTCAGGGCTGGTACTGCCGCGAGAGCCGTGATGGCCAACCATGAGGACGTCGAGTGGCGGCACCGGGAGGTCTGGCTCGACGGCTACGCCGAGGTCGCCAAGGAAGAGGGCGCGCGCTTCCCCGGCGTAGCGCAGAACGAACGCAACAGACCCGTCGTTGCTCCCGAGCTGGCTCGTCTGCGCTGGAGGGTTGACGAACTCGAGCAAGGCGTCGCCTACCTCGAGACGCTCTCCGCGCCGGGCCTCGTGGGTGGGGACCCCACGGGCCGCGGCGAGCGCCCGCAACTGCTCGTCAAGAGCGTTGCCTGGTTGGGGCGGCCCAGTGATGAACAAGCCGACCGAGAACGTCTCGAGTACGGCGATGAGGCCCTCTGCGTGATCGGCGTCGGCGTGGGTGTTGATGACTGCGCTGAGATGAGTGACGCCGAGCGCCCGCAGTGCCGGTACTACGACTCGTGCGCCGACGTCGTAGTCGGAGAAGGGCGACCCGCCACCGTCGACCAGCACGGTGGCGCCGGGACCGACACGCAGGAGGACGGCGTCTCCCTGGCCCACGTCGAGGAACCAGATGTCTGGCTGCGAGTACCTTGCTGGCAGCGCGTAGGTCGTGCCCCCGACGACGAGGCCTAGCGCAAGGACCTGGGCGAACCGCAACCGCCGCCGCGACCAGGCGGCCAGTGCCACGGCGAACAGCGCCCAGGCCACGTGCCCGACGGCGGTCACCTCCCCCCAGGCGAGGCGCGGTAAGCGCGCGCCAACCTCGGCCAGCCACACGAGGGCGCCAGCCAATGGCATGACGGCGAGGTTGACCATGCGCGCTAGCGGCTCGGCCACTAGGCCTACGAGGCCAGCCAGAAAGCCAAGCGGGACGAGCAGCCCCGCGATCGGCACGGCGAGCACGTTGACCAACGGCGAAGCCAGTGGGACTGAGAGGAAGGTGCCAGCGACCAGGGACAGGGTAGGGAGTTGAGCGGCGACGCTGACTAGGGCGCCGGTAACGGCGGCAGAGCCTGCAACACGCACCAACCGCCGCCAGCGGTCGAGCCCGATTGGGGCTGGGCCGACGTGGGTAGCTATGCGTTCGGTCCAGGGCGGCAGGTAAAGGAGCATGCCAGCGACAGCGAGGTAGGAGAGCTGGAAACCTAGGTCGAAGACCATCTGCGGAGCAGTAAGCACCCCAATGAGCAAGGCTAGGCTCAGCGTTGCCGTTGGACCTGCCCTACCCGCTCCGAGCGCGGTGGACGCCAACGCGGAGAGCGCCATGGTGGCGGCCCTCACCACACTCGGTGACGGACCGACAAGCGCAACGAACGCCGCGGTGCCAAGCGCGATCAGTGGCAACCTGGCGCGCGGCAAGCGGCCAAGGGCTTTGCCGAAGAAGACGAGCAGCACGCCGACGTGCAGGCCGGAGAGCGCCAACAAATGCGCCATGCCCGCGGCCCCGAAGGTGTCGCGCAGGTCGCCGAGGTCGTCACGGCGCCCGATGCTCATGGCGAGCATGAGCGCGGCGCTGTCTGGCGGAAGGCCGGCACGAATCCCGCTAGCCAACCGTTCGGTGACGCCGACGCGCGCGCGAACGACGTTCACCTCGCGGACGAACAGCTGGCCGGCAACGCCGCGGCGAGCGAGGTGGGCCGCGTAATCGAAACCGCCTGGGTTACGCGCGCCAGGCGCGGCTTCTGCCGTGCCAACGAGCCGCAACTGCCCGGTGGGTGGTCGCGCCCCTCCCGGCATGACGATCGCCAACCGGCCCTCGAACGGGGCGGTCGCGTGAAGCACCTCGCCGTCGGACCTTCCTACCCATTCGCGCTCCTCGCCTACCCAATCGGCGGTTAGTTGGGCGCGCGCCCGCTCGCTTACGCCCGTCTGCCACGCCTGCCACCGCAATGCACCGGCGCTAGCAGTCAGCAGGACGACGGGAAGGAACACCATCAGCGCCGCAGGGCGGATGCCGGTGAAGGCGTGTGGCCAGCGCCAACTGGCACGCCACCACAGCCCGATGCCGAGGGCGCAGAGTCCAATGGCGAACGCGGGCACGAGCGCCGCCTTTAGTTGAGCGGCGATTACAACGCCAAGGCAGGCGCCGATGGCGGGCACTAGCGGCCAAGGCACGAAGACGGGCGCTGTTCCAGGCTCATCTGGCGCCGTCATGGCGCCACCAGCGGCCGTAGCTGCTCGAGCTTCTTGGGACCGATGCCGGGAACGCGCAGCAGGTCGTCGATCCGCGAGTACGGCCTATGTTCCACGATGCGCTGAGCCGTGGCCGGCCCTACGCCCGGCAGTTCTTCGAGCTGGGCGCGCGTTGCACTGTTGAGCGAGACGCGCGGCACATGCGCAACGCTCGTCAGCGCCGGCACTTGCACGACCTGCCCGTCAGTAAGGGGTGCGGCGAGCGCCACCAGCGTGCGGGCTGCGCCAGGGAGGAACCCGCCTGCCAGGGCGACTAGGTCCGAAACGCGCGCGCCGAACTCTAGTTCGTGCGCCCCTGGGGTGACCACCAGCCCCTCGATCGATACGCGGATGCGCGGTTGGACGACGGTCGCCACGGCTGGCCGCGACCAGGCGCCAGGAAACAGCACCGCCACTACCAACGCAAGGCTGGCGCCAACGAGTATCTGCGTGAGGCGGTCGTGGCGGATGGCGTGCATGCCTCAGGTTATGAGAACGCCCAGGCAGGGTTGACCCCCACCTGGGCTGCTGCCCAGTGATCCTAGGCGTTCGCCTACCTGCCCGCTATGGCCGGGCCTTTCTCAGTGCAAGCTCTAAGCCAACCGAACGGACAGCGCTACTTCGCGGCGCTGTACTTGCCCGCTACCGCGTTCCAGTCAACTACGTTCCAGAAGGACTTGGCGTAGTCGGGGCGGCGGTTCTGGTAATGGAGGTAGTAAGCATGCTCCCAAACGTCGAGGCCGAGAATCGGCGTGTCGCCCTGCATGAGAGGAGAGTCCTGGTTGGCAGTCGAGTAGACCTTGAGCGCACCGCCGTTCGTCACGACGAGCCATGCCCAGCCGGAACCGAAGCGCGTGGCTGCCGCTGCCGCGAACTTCTCCTGGAACGCCGCGAACGAGCCGAACGCTTCGTCAATCGCGGCCGCGAGGGCGCCGCTAGGAACACCGCCGCCCTTCGGGCTCATGACTTCCCAGAAGAGGTTGTGGTTGAGGTACCCGCCGCCGTTGTTCTGGACGGCGGTGCGGATGTCCTCAGGGAGGCCTGGCACGTTCTGCACGAGCTCTTCTGCGCTCTTGCCCGCCAGCTCTGGGTGCTTGTCGATGGCAGCGTTGAGGTTGTTGGTGTAGGCGGCGTGGTGCTTGTCGTGATGGATCTCCATGGTGCGCGCATCGATGTGCGGCTCCAGTGCGTCGGTGGGGTACGGCAAGTCGGGAAGTTTGAAGGCCATGGTGTGAGGCTCCTTTCGATTTGCGTCGGCGACCGCCCTGACAGTAGGCGGCCCGAGCGCCCCGCACTCCCTAGAACTCAAAGGGGTGCGTTGGCTCACAGTTACTCATGGAGTCTAGCAGCGAACGGCGCCAACCCCCGTCTAGGCGTTACAGCTTCACCACCACGCGCCCAACGACTTCGCCAGCGAGGAGCTTGGCGATCCACGGCTCGAGCTCGTCGAGCGCCACCGTCCGCACGAGTTCTTCATCCGCGAGGAGTCCTCTCAAGTGCGCGTCGGCCGCCAAGCGCCCCCACAACGTGTCGCGCATCTCGGAGCTAGCGTGCTGCGAGTCGATCCCCATGAGTGACACGCCCCGCAGGATGAAGGGGAAGACGCTGGTCGTCAGTTCGGCGCCGCCGACCATGCCGCAGGAGGCGACGGCGCCGCCGATGGTCGTGTACTTGAGGAGGCCAGCGAGGGTGTCGCCCCCGACCGTGTCTACCCCACCCGCGTACTTCGCTGCCAACAGCGGCCGCTTGTCTGGCGCCGCCAGCTCCTCGCGCCGCAGGGTGCTAGCGGCTCCAAGCCGTGCCAGCAAGGCGGCGGCCTCGGCCTTCCCGGTGCTGGCGACCACCTCGAAGCCTGCGCCCGCCAGCAGTGCTACCGCCATCGTTCCAACGCCACCGGACGCACCGGTCACTACGACCGGCCCGAGGCGCGGCGCAACGCCAGCTACTCCCAAACGCTCGACCGCGAGCGCTGCGGTGAAGCCGGCAGTACCGAGCGCCATGGCGTCCCTGGCAGAGAGGCCGCTCGGGAGCTTCACCAACCACTCAGCTGGCGTCCTAACGTACTCAGCCAGCCCACCTGGGGTGCCCATGCCTAGGTCGTAGCCCGTGCACAGGACCTCGTCGCCCGGAGCGAAGCGCGCGTCCCGCGACTCCACCACCGTGCCGGCCGCGTCGATGCCCGGCGTGTGCGGGTAGTTGCGGCTAACGCCCCGGTTGCCGGTGGCGGATAGCGCGTCCTTATAGTTGACGCTCGAGTAGCTAACTCGCACGGTAACGTCGTGGTCCGGCAAGGTCTCCCACGGAACGCGAGTGACGCCGCGCTGCACGGCTCCGTCGGTAACCGCAACGCGCAACGCCCGAAAACTTGCGGGTGCAACGAACTCGCTCATGGCTAATGCTAGCCCGGAACCGTGAAACAACAGCCCTGGGGCCCGTTAGGTAAACTGACCGTCATGAACTCTCAACGCCTAACGTTGATCACGGTCGTCATCGCTGTGCTGGTAGTGCTAGCCGCCGTAATCGTGCCCCGCCTCGGCCCGAGCGCAACTCCGGCCACAGCCGAGATCGATTACGCGTCACAGCCGCACATAGGCAACCCCGACGCACCTGTCAAAGTGGCCGTGTTCTTCGACTTCCTCTGTCCGCACTGCGCTTCCTTCAGCGAGTCAGAGGCGCCCGCCATCATCCGCGATTTCGTCGACACCGGCATCGCGTCTTACTACTACGTCAACTTCCCCGTGATCGACCCGGCCGTCCGTTCGCGCTACATGGCGGTCCTCGGCGAGTGCGTCTACCAGCAGAGCAACGATGCGTTCTTCACGCTCGAGCCGATCTTCATGCGCGCGCAGAACGACATCGCTCGCAACACGAGCCGGGCCCTCGACCTGGCAACCCAGTACGCTCCCGAACTCAACGCCGCGCAACTACGCACCTGCATCTCGACGAGCGCGACGGGCCCAGACGTCAACGCAGACGAGGCCGCCGCCCGCGCAGCGCGCATCACCGGCACCCCGTCCGTGCTCGTGAACGGCGTCCTCGTCTCCAACCCATCCTTCGCAGCGATCAGCAGCGCCATCGAGGCCGCAGCGAAATGACCGAGGGCCAGGTTGGCCGCCTCTACCTGGCCTGGCTGGTGGCCATCGTCGCCACGCTAGGCTCGCTCTACTTCAGTGAGATCAGGCACTTCGTGCCGTGTGTACTCTGCTGGTACCAGCGCATCCTCATGTACCCATTAGTGCTGCTACTCGGGATCGCCACATTCCGTAAGGACGGCGGTGTCGTCAAGTACGCGCTGCCGCTGTCGATCCTCGGAGTTATCGTCGCGGGCTACCACGTGCTCATCGAGCAGTTCCCGTCGCTAGGCTCCTCCGTGTGTTCTTCCGGCGTGCCTTGCAGCCTCAAGTACATCAACTGGCTCGGCTTCATCACGATCCCGACGCTGTCACTCGCCGCGTTCGTGATCATCTGCGTGCTGCTCATCACGGCAACACGCCGTTCCAACTGAGTCAATCGCCTACCAACCGACAGGCGCCGAGGCCCGCACCGCAACTAGGTGCGGGTCTTGCCGTGCTCGTCGTCTCGGGTAACGAAACCGGCCGCCCACTGCCACCACAGCCACCAACCCTTGACCGGTCGGTAGAGGACCACGACGAACAAGGTCCCGGCGCCAGCCAGCACCCACTCGAGCCCCTCGAAGAGGCCGTAATTGAGGATGAGCACTAGCGCGAGGACGAGGAGCAACATGGTGGCCGCTACGTAAGTAAACACCCAGGAGCCAAGCCACGAACCGGACTCGCGTTCGAAGCGCACCCCGCACCGCGCGCAGGTTGGCCTAACGCTCCACAACGTGGCGAACGCCCCGGGAGCGCCACAGTTCGGACAGCGGCCCAGCATGGCACCCCACATGGCGCCGAGGTCACGCCAGCGCGAGCTGGCTGGAGCGCGTTCACTCATGGCTCTGGCGACGAACTGATCGTCTGTTCCATGATCGGGAGCGCGAAGCGCTCGGCACCGAGACGCTTGTACTCTTCCCAGCCGCGCCAATTGCGCTCCAGCCTGCCCTCTTCGCAACGCATGAGGAACGGCACCATGTAGGAGCGGGCGTGAACGAGTTCGTCGCGGAAGATGTGAGCGGAAAGGCCACCAGTGTCGAGCAGGCCCGTCGTGGCGTACGCCGCAACGGCGCTCTCGAGGTCGTACGGCACGCGCCTGAACTCCGCGCTCCACCCGCCGCCTTGCAGGGTGAGGACGAGATACTGCGCCCGCGGGTCGCCGTTGAATGGCGCCCCGACCGAACCGGTGTTCATGACGGTGTAGCGCGCCCAGCGCTGTAGGTGCGGCCGGTGCGTGTGTGACCCGATGAGCACGTCGGCTGGGTAGTCCTCGACTATCTCGGAGATCATCTCCGGCGTAAGCGACGGCCCGTAACCCTCGCGGTAGTGACGCGGGCTGCCGTGGGAGATGAGCAAGCTCGCAGAGTCAGGCTCACTGATCCTCACCGTCATCGGCAGCTCCTTGACGGCGGCAAGGTAGCCACCGGCGGCGAGGTTCTCAGCGGTCACGCGCGTCGCGGCCCAGAACGGGTCGTCCAACGTGTCACCGAGGTCCGGGTTGCGGTCATGCACCATGACCATGAGGTCATCGTGGTTGCCGAGCGTGGCCTCTAACGCGCGCCCAGCCAACAGGCGTGCCACCTCCACGCTTTGGGGGCCACGATTGACGGAGTCGCCGTTTACGATCACGCGGTCTACCCCGATCCGCCCGATGTCAGCGAGGACAGCTTCTAGGGCGGGTAGGTTCCCGTGAACGTCGGCGAGGATCGCGATGCGCACGACCCCGATAGTACCAAGTTGCACAACCTCGGCCCTACCCTGGGCGACCTGCTAAGCGCGGTGGAGATCGGCCGCCAGCGCCTCTTCTACGGCGCTGCGCATGACGCCAACGGGTGCCGTCACGTTCGTCCACGCCTGGAACGCGAGCGCTCCCTGCCCCACGAGCATGGCAACACCGTTCTGGTGCCTGAGCCCGAGGGCGGCGGCGGCTGCCAGCAGCGGCGTGACAGCCGGGCGATAGACGAGGTCAGACACCACGACGCTCGGGGCGAAGCGCTCGAGGTGCGCGCGCGTCAAGAGGGGCAGATCCGCGGGCGCCTTGCCGCCTTCCATGCCGACGCTCGTGCTGTTGACCACCAAGTCGGGCTCGACATCATCGAGCGCGCCGACCTTGGCCTTGCCGCTAGGCAAACCCGCCGCGACCAGACCGGCGAGCAGGTCAGCAGCGCGGGACTCGTCGCGGTTGACGATAACGACGTCGCCGCCAAGCGCCACGAGCGCCCACACCACCGCCCGCGCGGCGCCGCCCGCGCCGAGCACCAGGGTCCTGAAGCCCCCGCTCCGGAACTCCGGGGCTAGTTCCAGGAGCCCCGAGACGAAGCCCGCGCCGTCGGTGTTGCTCCCTACGAGCTGGCCTCCCTCGTTGACGACCGTGTTGACGGCGCCAAGCGCGGTCGCCTCCGGCGTCATGCGATCGACTAGCTTCGTGATGGCCTGCTTGTGCGGAACCGAAACGTTGGCGCCAAGCACGCCGTCGCGCCTTAGGTCGGCGGCGGCCGCCGCCAGCGCGGCGGGCGCCACGTCGCGGGCAGTGTAGGTGGCGGCGATACCGACGGCAGCGAAGGCCGCATTGTGCATGGCAGGGCTAAGCGAATGGCCGGCGGGATGAGCGAGAAGGAACACCCGCTTGCCACGCCCCACCTCGGTTGGGTCAGCCGTCACGCCGCCAAGCCCATGGCCTGCGCCTCACGCGCTATCACCTCGATGGCCAGGTCAAGCTGCTCGTCGTTCACTTGATGGTGAGTAACGAGCCGCACCGTCGAAGGGCCCATGGTGTTGAAAGCGACACCGCTGGCGGCGCACCGCGCAACCAACTCGTCCGCGCGCGCAACGCCAACGAACACCATGTTGGTCTGAACGGAAGCGAGGTCGATGGCCAGCCCCTGCACGCCGCCGAGCTCCTCGGCGAGGCGTCTAGCGCGGGCGTGATCGGCGTTCAGCAACGCCGGCATGCGCGTCAGCGCGATCAGGCCAGCCGCGGCCAGCACGCCGGCTTGGCGCATGCCTCCACCTAGGAGTTTGCGGTAGCGGTGCGCCTCCGCGAGGAACGCGCGACTACCGAGCAGGAGGCTGCCAACGGGTGCGCCCAACCCCTTCGAGAGGCAGATAGACGCTGAATCGAAGCCGCGCGTCACGTCGCTGATGGGCACTCCAAGGGCGGCCGCGGCGTTGAAGGCGCGGGCGCCGTCGAGGTGGATGGGTAGCCCCTCGTCGCGCGCTACGGCCTGAATCTCGGCCGTGGTTGCCAGCGGCACGACCGTGCCGCCTGCCAGGTTGTGAGTGTTCTCTAGCGAGATCAGGCCGGTCGGTGCCTGGTGCACGCTGCGCCGGATGGCAGCGCGCACCCCGGCGGCGGAAGGGGCGCCGCCTGGCGCCTCGACCAGTCGGGGCAGGGCGCCAGAGATGACCGCCATGGCGCCGGGCTCGTACTCGTAGATGTGCGCGCCCATGGGCGCTATGACCTCCGCGCCACGCCTCACGTGAACCGCAAGCGCGATCTGGTTGCTCATCGTGCCAGTCGGCACGAACAGTGCCGCCTCGAAGCCGGTCAGCTCTGCGGCCGTCTCCTGCAAACGGTTGACGGTCGGGTCCTCGGCATAAACGTCGTCTCCCACGTCGGCGGCGGCCATGGCTGCACGCATCTCGGGCGTAGGGACGGTGACGGTATCTGAACGCAAGTCAACGGCGGGCATGCGCCATTCTAGTTCCGGGCACGCCTACACCCCGCGGGCGGCCCCGTAGCTCGGCGTGCCGGCAGCCTGGGCCACCTCACCGTCCGGCGCCTGGCGCTCAGCGTCGGCAGCGGCTAGCCACTCCTTGAAGGCCGCCAGCCCGCGGTGATACATGGCCTCGCGGCGCTCGCGCTTGCCCTGACCCTTCGTCTTGGCAGTGTCTGGCACGAGACCCCAGTTGGCGTTCATCGGCTGGAAGCCGTCCGGGTTCGCGCTGGACAGGTAACGCACCAGCCCACCTAGCATGCTGTCGGCTGGTGGAACGGTGCCGCCCAAGCCAAGCGCCGCGCGGGCCGCGTTCGTGCCTGCCAACCAGCCAGTGGCGGACGACTCGAGGTAACCCTCGGTGCCCGCCAAGACGCCTGCTACGAAGAGGCGCGGCTGCTCACGGGCAGCTAACGTCGGAGCAAGCAGGCGTGGGGCGTTCAAGTAGGTGTTGCGGTGCATGACGCCGTAGCGGACCACCTCGGCGTCCTGCAGTCCCGGGATGAGTTGCACGATGGCCTTCTGGTCGCCCCATTTGAGGCCAGTCTGGAAACCCACGAGTGACCACATGCGACCGTCGGCGTCCTCCTGCCGCAGCTGCGCGACGGCGTGGTAGCGCTTGCCCGTCTCGGGGTGCTCGAGGCCCACGGGTTTCATGGCCCCGAAGCGCAGCGTGTCGACCCCGCGCCGCGCCACCTCCTCGATCGGGATGCAGCCCTCGAAGAACTCGAGCTTCTCCCAGTCGTGCGGCGTGTGAGCGCGCGCGTTCTCGACCGCGGCGTGAAAAGCGCTGTACTCCGGCTCGGTGAACGGCAAGTTGAGGTAATCGGCGGCTTGGTCGTAGCG
>CALCHY010000357.1 GCA_937907415.1 uncultured Trueperaceae bacterium | reverse complement strand
GCGGGTGACGGTCCAGAAGGTCAACTTGTCGCCGTCCTCCGGGTAACGCCAACCGCTATTCGACAGGTTGGTTGCGCCGAAGCGCGCCCCGACGTCGTAATGGAACTCGCCGACGCCACCTGCAACGTCAACGTCTCCGTCGCGCACCACATCGATCCTGAAGGTGATGGTCACGAGCTGGTCAGGGACCAGCGGGTTGCGGCAGACGGCGGGGGTGGCCGTGGTGCAGACGGCCAGCTCGGCGGCGTCGTTCGTGCCTGCGCCGTCACCGTCCGTGTCTGCCTTGGTTGGGTCGGTGCCGAGCACGAACTCGCGGCCGTCGACCAAGGTGTCGAGGTCGGCGTCAGCCACGAGCGGGTCGCTGAATACCTGGTACGACGCCTGTCCCGCTACCTGGACCACGAACGGCACTTGTAGCTCCGCGCCGTCTGTGCGTAGGTCGTTGTCCGTGTCTGCGTCTAGAGGGTTCGTGCCTGCTGTTACCTCAGCGGCGTCGTTCAGGCCGTCGCCGTCGGTATCCGGGTTACGCGGGTCGGTGCCGAGCAGGTACTCGGCCTGGTCATCTAGGCCGTCACCGTCCGTGTCTCTGAGGCTGGGGTCGGACGTGACGTTGCGCGTCACTGCGGCCGGTTGCACGTGCGCGGTCACCGAGACTGGATAGGTCGTGACGGTCCAACCGGTCGTCTCGACGAAGTTGACGAGGCCGTCGCCGTCGTCGTCGAAGACCATGTCGCCGTCGTTGACGCGCGGGTCAACGCCCAAGTCCCTCTCGGCGCCGTCTGGCAGGGTGTCGCCGTCCGTGTCTGGGTTGAGCGGGTCGGTCGTTACGCCCGTTAGGGCCCCGCCGAAGCGCAGCTGCATGTTGAAGCCGCTGACTTCCTCGCCGTCCGTGAGGCCGTCACCGTCGGTGTCGCGGCGCTTCGCGTCCGTGCCGAGCTGGAACTCGATCACGTCGTCTAGGCCGTCGAGGTCGGAGTCGACGCGGGCGCAGCTCGCGTAGCCCTGGTAGTCACCGCGGCCGACGACGCTTACGCGCCAGCCGACGTACGACTCGAAGAGGTCGCTCAACGTGTCGCCGTCCGTGTCGACCATCACGTCGGAGCAGCCGAGGGTGTACTCCATCTGCGCAGGTACCCCATCGTCATCCTCGTCCTGCACGAAGGCGAGGGTCATGCCTTGCCCGGCCGTGAGGACGCGCCCCTCAACGTTCTGGTCGGCTGCCGCGATGCCTTCAGGCGTGAGCACGAACCAGCGCTTGAGCGGGTTGCCGAGTTCCTGAGAGACGCCGCGAACGCGCCACATGACGTTCACGCCGCCGATCATGCGGGTGGCGTAACTGCTCTGAATCTGAACGGGGTTCAGCGAGGCGGTAGGCGTCTCGACCTCGTCGTAATGGGTCAAGCCGAGCACGGAGCCAAGGGCCTCAGCCAACGTGATGCCGACTTGGCGGCCGTTGGCGTCGAACACCACGCGGTCGAGGTCGTCGATCACGCCGTCGCCGTTCTCGTCGGCCAGGGCGCGGCCCGAACTCGTCGCTACCTTCAGGCGCTCCGTCAGGTCGCCCTCGCCGTCGCCGTCGCTATCCGCCGCCCCGTAATCGAGCACGACGGTGGCGGTGCGGTCGTTCACTTCCTGTGATGTGAAGGCGAAGTTGCGACCGAACTCGTCGGTGATGTCGAAGTTCGAGATCTTGAACACGAGACCCGTCGGGTCCTGCATGAGCTGTTCGACGAGGGCTGGGAAGACCTGGTCGGCCACGAACACGAGCGGCCCGCGGGTGGGCACTAGCGGCCCGAGGGTGTACCCGTTGGCTGGCTCCTGCTCTGGCACGAGGGTGGCGATGGGCACGAGGCGTCCAGGGAAGCGGGCGTCTTGGATGAACGCCGAGACCTGGACGTTGGAGATGTTGAAGGCGATGTCACCGAGGCTGCGCAGGCTGACTGTCAGCTTGATGCTTGCCCCCTGCACCTCGCGCGTGAGGGACTCGTCGACCTGCAGTTCCCTCTGGGACTCGGTGGAGCGAGCGTACTCATCTTGTGTTGCGCGAGTCGATTCGCGCGTGAATGCCGAACTCCACTGTCCCGTGTACCCGGTCTCTACGCTGAACTTGCCAGACGCGCCGAAGTCGACGCTCGCCTTCCAACCGAGCTCGACGCCCGCCTTGACGGAGAACTGTTGGGTGTTGCTGTCCGTGTTGCTCGTGGAGCGGGTGTCGCTCTGGGTGAGGGTCGAGGTGAAGCTCTTGGCTTCAAGTTCGCGCGTGCCGCGTTGGCTCGTCGCGTTGAAGCGCACGTCCAGTTGCAGGTCGACGGCGCCGACCTCGATGCCTGGTCGCGGCAGGTCCGATAGCCGCGGGTTGCGGTTGCCGAGGTTTATCTCGTCGCCGTCTGCTATCTGGTCGCCGTCCGAGTCTGCGAGGTTCGGCGAGGTGCGGAAGAAGTTGAACTCCAGCCCGTCCGTCAGGCCGTCTGCGTCGGTGTCTTGGTTGGTCGGGTCCGAGTAGACGAAGGTGAGTTCCCAGTAATCGGTCAACTGGTCTGCGTCCGTGTCGGCCGAGCGCGGGTCAGTCATGTAGGTGCGTTCGTCGCGGTCGCTCACGCCGTCGCCATCCGTGTCTGCGAGGAACGGGTCGCTCGTCACGGTCCGCGTGATCACCGAACCGTCCAACTGGCGCACGCGTACCGTCCAGCCGCGCTGCTCGGCGGCGTCGGAGAGGCCGTCGTTGTCGCTATCCAACCCCGGTCCGCTCGCGGCAGTGCCGACGAACGTCACGAGGTTCGGGTTGTCGCGGTCTGGCGGTGCAACGAGGTTGCCTGCCAGGTCGGCGATGGCAACCGCTTGCAGGCGGTAGCTGATGTCGCTCTGCGTGAGCGTCGTCAACGTGACGGCGCGGCCGGATGGCGAGAGCACGGCCGCGGTCACGTTCAGCACGGCGTTGGCCGCGGCGGTGCCCTCCGCTGCGGCCGATATCTGGTAGTGACTAGGATCCTCGGCGCCCGCGAGGCCGCCACGCACTGGTTCGCTGAAGCTCACTAGCACGCTGGTTGGGCTGGTAGACACGGCCCCGGTTACGCGTGGCGGCGTAACGTCCGGTGTGCCGACGGGCGTAGGCCCGATGACGACGACGCCTTCGCTAGTTAGTTGCCGCAAAGCGTTGCCTGCAAGGTCGGTGAAGCCGGTGACTGTGAGGGTGTATGGGTAGCCGGCGGTCAGGTCGGCCACCGACAGGCGTGCCCGCGTACCAAGCTGCTCGCTCACCACGCCTCGTACGCCGATGGCGCTTGCGCCCGGCCCCTCCAACGCAAAGGCAGTACTGGCGAAAGCCGCCGGCGACAGCGGATCCATTACCGGTTCGCTGAAGTGGATGATCACCGTGGTCGAGTCAGGCGCCCACGCCTCGGCGATGTACGGAGCGCTGCTGTCAAGGAGGTCTACCGGTCGGAACTCCAGCGCCGCAGCGGTTGGGTCTAGGAGCATCTGGCCGTGGAACGTCGTCGCGCCGCGCACGCTTACCTCACCCTGAGGCATGCCCATGGCGGTCGTCGTGAGGACGACGGCGCTGCGGTCCGGGCCGCCGCCGACGACATCGAAGGCGGCCGACAGCACGGTAACGCCTGGGATGACGGCGTAATTGCCTGGAAGTAGTGCGTCGTCGCTCATCGGCACGGGCGCGCCCCCGCGGTCGGCGAAGGTGACGAGCATGGCGTCGTTGGCAAGCGCAACGGCCCTGGCGAGCACTGGCGCGGGCGTGAGGCTGCCGTTGAAGCCGCCTGGTGCCACGGCGCTAGGGGCTAGCCCGGCCGCCGCCGTTGCCACCCTGGCGGGCACCGTTTCGGCAGTCAGTACGTAGCCAACGGCGCTTTGCGGTGCCGTTGCGAGCGCAACGCTGAGACCGTTAGGGCGAGGGTAAGCCGCCAAGACTTCTAGCTCCTGCCCGTCGGGTCCGGTTATGCGGTAGTGAGCTACCTCCGCTGCCGAGGCGGCAACGGGGCGGTCGAACTCGGCTAGGAGCGAAGTGTTGCTCGTCGCTTTCACGCTCGTTAGTAGCGCAAGCTCGACGGCTGGGGGAGGGGGCGTCGTTGGCCCGGCGCAGGCGGCGAGCACGCCGAGCAGTAGTGCGAGCAGCAGTGCGCACACGTTAGTTCTGCGGCCACGACGCAGCTTAGTGAGTGAGCATGGATTGTGATGCATTTGGGCTCCAGACTCCTGTGCGCGGAGCGGCAGCGCACGTGGTTCGTCAGCTAGGAGGGCGGCCAATCGTCCTGCCTGAGCAACCGATGAGAGAGTATGCAAGAATCACCCTGTCCTGAAGCTGTCCGTCGCCTGTGCCCGCCAGGGCAGGGCCTTGGAGGTACATGTGGCGCGGTTGCGAACTCTCGGTGGCCTGGAGCTGGCAGGCAGTAGCTTGCCTGGCAAGCGGCCCCTGTTGTTGGCTACCTACCTCGCCATCGAGGGCGGCCAGACTCGCGGGCACCTAGCCGAGCTGTTCTGTTCCAACGCGAGCGACCCTCTCAATCAGTTGTCCGTCAACCTCAGCCGCTTGCGGCGCCACTTACGCGCCGCCGGAGACGTTGCCGCCATGCAAGCTGGCGCCAAGCGCGTGAGCGTGACACTAGAGACCGACCACGCGAAGGTGGTGCAGGCGCTCACGCTGAACGACGTCGTCGCCGCCATCGACTTATACGGCGGACACTTCCTCGCAGGTGAGGAGGAGCACGTTGCAGACGAGTTGGCCGCCTGGATCCTAGGGCGCCGCGAGGCCCTGCTTGGCGAACTGCAGCGCGCCGCTGTTCGCGCGGCCCAGCGCACTGCGCTCGACGGGCGCCTGGCGGAAGCTAGCGCGTTGGCGGCCAGCGTCAAGGAGCTATCGGCCGCCGCTCACGTCGATCCGCTCCAGCTCGCCGCGCTCACCGAGTTGGCCGCGGGCGCAGCGCCGGTGCACGTCGTCGCGGTGAAGCCCACCCCAACGAACCTGCGCCCACTGGATACCCCGGTGAGCGGTAGAGAGCGCGAACGGCTCGAGCTGGCGGCGCTCCTGCGCGCACGGGGCAAACGCCTCATCACGGTCCTTGGCGAGGGCGGTGTCGGCAAGTCTGCTCTCGCCAGGCAAGTCGCCACTGATCGTCTCGCGGGGATGGACTTCCCAGACGGCGTGTTGCTCGTTGCCGCAGACGGGCTGGACGGCCAGGGCGTCTGGGAGAGCTTCGCAGATGCGGTGGCCAGCGCGGGCCTCGGCCAAGCGGACGACGCTCGTAGCGCCGTTGCGCTAGCGCGCGATAAGCAGCTGCTCCTCGTGGTCGACGACGTGGACGACGACCGCAGTGAAGCTGGGGCTGCGGCCGCCGTCGTCGGCATGCTCAATTCACTGCGCTACGCCAAGGTCATGGTCACGGCTGGCCGGCGCTTAGGAGCGCCAGCGGAGGTCGGCTACTTGGTCGAGGGCCTTCACGTGCCCGAAGACGACGCCCAGAGTGGCCCAGACGCCGCCGCCGACCTCTACCTCGAGCGTGCGGCAGCGCAGCACCATGGGCGCGTCGTGGGGGCCAACGATCGCGCTGGCCTGCGCCAGTTGGCCCGCACGTTGGGCGGTAACCCGCTGGCGCTGACCCTGGCCGCGCGCTTCGCTGCGGTCGCAGGCCCAAGTGAGCTTGCCGCCCTCTTCGTCCGCGATCCTCACGCGCTGGGTGAGTTCAGGGTCGGAGTTCCAGCAAGGCTGCGCGGGCCAGCTGCCCGGCACCACCACGCCACGATGGGGCTCGAGCCAGCAGATCGCGAGCTGCTGTTGCGCCTCAGCTACTTCGCTGGCAGCTTCTCACACGAGGCAGCGCAGGTAGTGGCGGACGCGACCGTCGTTGGGTTGGCTGGGTTGAACGACGCCATGCTCGTTTGTCCTGGGGCAGATGGGCGCCTAAGGCTCGCCACGTTGGCAGGGCTCTTCGCACGGCGCGAGCTGGCTAGCCTGCCAGAAGTCGAGGCGGCAGTCGCCGAACGCCACGCCGCCTATCAGGCCGACCTACCTTCACGTCACTACCAGGCGGCTTTCAGCGCCGACCACGCTGCGGTGCAGAGCCTGTTGTTAGCCGAGCTGCCCAATACCCTACTCGCCTACCGCTACGCCCTAGCGCGCCGTGATGCCGAGACCGTACGTGGCCTGGCGCGCGGCATCTACGCTCTCTACGGACGCATGTCCTGGACAGAGGCAGCGCTCGAGCTGGTGGCGGAGGGGCTGGCGGCCCTAGCGGACATGAACGCCCCCGGTCCAATCGGTGAGCTACTCGCCATGCGCAGCCTCAACCTCCTGTGGAGCGGGCGCCCGGACGAGGCCACCTTGGCGGCTGAGGAGGCGTTGGCCGTCTTGCTGCCAGCCAACGAGCAGTGGGGTGCCCGCAATGCTTACTTGACGCTAGCCAATGTTGCCCTAGGCAAGCAGCAGGCGGGTGCGGCAGAGCACTACTTCGAGTTGGCGCGGTCGGCCGTTCCTCTCGAGTACCCTGCGGCCTTCAGCAGCGTTACTGGGATGGTGAAGCTCGCGTCCGGCGATGTCGACGGCGCCATCGACGCCCTGCGGCGCGCCGCCACCGACTACCGCGCCCACGGCAACAGTGTCCAGGAAGCCGCTACGCGCTACCGCCTGGCCGCCGCCCTCGTCGAGCAGGCAAAGTTCGGTGAGGCGCGGCGCGAGTACGAACTCGTAGTGCGGCTGGCGGCTGGCCAGTCCCCCTACTACGTCGAGGCCGCGCAACTGGGCCTCACGCAAGTACTGGCGCAGTTGAGCGAGCCGCGGCAGCCTGCCGCCTAGGCAAGTGAACGCCATGACGCGGCCGACCATGACGCCACGTATCATGTGGCGCGCCGGGCCATTGGCCAACTTGCGGCGCGCTAAGGACCGGTCATGCCAAGTGGCTTCTCCCGCCCGCGAACACCGGCACCGCTCGCATTGCCAGCAGCCATCCTGTGGCTGGCTGTCTGCGCGGTCGCTCTAGGCCAGGTTGCCCCGGAACCGTACGTCGTCACCGGGCGGGTCGTTGACGCACGTGGCAACCCGCTGGTAGGCGTTCAGGTATTCGCGGACAACACGGCCTTCTACAACTTCAACGTCTTCACGGTCACGGGTGAGGACGGACGCTACCGCATGGAGCTCGGGGACGTTACGCCGAGCAGTTGGCGCGTCGCTGGCTACGTTGAGCGGCGCTACAACGGCGTTGCGCTGCGACTCCCCCTCCACCCAGACGATAGCCAAGCCTTCGCTGGCGCCAGCGGGGCGGTGCGCGATCTCACCTGGCTGATGCAGGGCGAGACCCCTGAGCAAGGCACCTACGGCGTAACCGTCTACCTCTACGACGCGAGTTGCTGCGACAACTATGTTGAGGACACGGCCCGCATCGAGGTCACGTTCGTGCCCCTCGCCCCACTGCTCGACGGCAGCGAAGGCGAGATCGTCGTGCGGTACCCGGACGGCACGTACTTGGTCGACGTGCCAGTGACCAAGTACCGCGTAAGCGCTCGTTACGTGCCGGAGGGCATGGCGCCAGTCGCCATGCTCATCAAGGAGCGAAGCGCGGATGACTTCGCGCCGACGACGGAGGCCGACTTCCACGAGATCTGGGGCTACCTCGGCATGGAACTCGAGGTCATGCTCCCCTGAGGCTGCCACGGCGTTCACCCGCAACGTGCTGGCGTTCCTAGCACGCTTGAACTAGGTCCCTGGGTCGGCGTGCTAGCATCCCAACTCGGCCACCATGTTCGGCCCCGGACGAGCGCGACGTACCCGGTGAAGACAAGACGTCGCCATGGAGGTTCATCATGGCGTGGGTCGTTTTGATCGTCTCAGGGTTGTTCGAGGCCGTGTGGGCGACGGCGCTCGGCCGCTCGGCTGGCCTAACGAAGCTGTGGCCGGCCGTGGTGTTCTTCGTCGCGCTAGCGATAAGCATGGGCGGCCTTGCCTACGCCATGAAGACGCTCCCCACCGGCACCTCTTACGCAGTATGGGTCGGAATCGGCGCCACCGTTGCGGTGGTCGTGTCAATGGCTACGGGCGCAGAGGCGTTCTCATGGCCGCGCGCCTTCCTGCTCTTCGGCCTAGTCTCGTGCATAGCCCTCCTCAAGGTGGTGCGGTGAGGCTAGCGGCCATGCGTGATACCTTCACGGCTAACGGCCGCAGTAGCGGCTCTACTTGGAGGTCGCCTGCGTGAAGCCAACACCGATAGTGCTGCTCGTCGTGTTTCTCGCCATCGGCGCCTACTTGCTGTGGCGCGCGCTGCAGGGCGGCGGGCCCGTCTACTACTTCTTGTCCGCGGTAGCGTTCGGTATGGCCATCGGTGCGATGCAGGGCATGAACCGCGGCAGGCGCGGCTAACGCGCGCACGGCGGTGTCGCCTGGCAGCCGGTCGGAGCGGGCCAACGTGGTCTCCACGTTCCCCTTCGCTACCAGCAGACTGGCCACACGGCCTGGCCGCCTTGCCGTTGCACCGGCCGTAGGCGGGCGCGCTTGGCGTTTCGGGGCCTTCGCTCTCGAGCTGCGCGCCGAGCCAACGGCGCAACTCCTTGTGAGGACGGGCAGTAGCCGGGCGGTCTTCCGCTCGCTGCCCGGACGAGCCTGGCTGGCTGCGGCGCAAGGGAGTTACCGCGCTACCGGCCGCGCTGGTCACCTCCGCCCGCTAGAGAAACTCGACGTGCGCTATCGCCACCAGTGGCTGGCCAGCGTCGATGAGGTGACTGTCGATGACCGCCCCGCCGTGTTGCTGCGCGGCTACCTCATCGTCGCTCCGAATGGCCTGAATCCCGCGGTAAGCGAGGGAACTCCGGACCTCGCATACGAACTGCGCCTCGTTGACATCGACGGTCGGCGCTGCGGCGTGGAAGTCGGCCTGCTGCCACCACCCGGCGCCGACAGCAGCTACTTCACCGAGCTCTTTTGGGAGCAGCCGCCAAACGTGGGCGTCTTCGGTTTCGGGGCGCAGTTTACTTACCTAGACATGCGCGGGCGGGCGGTGCCTATCCTCACGGCAGAACAGGGCGTCGGCCGCGGCGCGCAACCCCTCACGCGCTACACGGAGACCTTCGGGGGTGCGGGCGGCGACTGGTGGAGTACTTATGCCCCGGTGCCGGGTCTTGTCACCACGGAACTGTGCGGCCTGATGCTGCGCAACACGGAGCCTGCGCGCTTCGACCTGCGGCGGCCGGGAGTCGGCAGCGTGCGCGTTTACGCCGCCGAACTGCGGGCGCTTGCATACTGCGCCGAAGCGCCGGCAGAGTTGCTCGAACTGCACACGCGCACGACTGGCCGCATGCCTGCGCTGCCGGACTGGGTTCACGGCGGCGCCATCGTCGGGCTGCAAGGCGGTAACGACAAGGTCGAGCAGGCCGTCACCGACCTGGTGGCGGTGGGCGCCAAGTTGGCCGGTGTGTGGCTGCAGGACTGGGTGGGCAACCGGCAAGTGCCGTTCGGAACGCGGCTGTGGTGGGATTGGCAGCGCGACGAGGAGCGGTACCCCGACTGGCACGGCATGCGCGAGCGCCTGGCGCGCCTCGGTGTTCGCATACTGACTTACGTGAACCCATTCCTGGCGCCTACGGCCGACCGGCCAGGTGGCAAGCCGGGACTCTTCGAAGCCGCTGACGCCGCCGGTTTCTTCGTCAAGACGGCGAGCGGTGCGACGTACCTGACCGACCAGGGCGACTTCGAAGCTGGCTTGATCGATCTCTCCAACCCGGAGGCGCGCGCCTGGTACCTGGAGGCTCTCGCCCAGAACCTGAGCGAGAGCGGTACTTCGGGCTGGATGGCCGACTTCGGCGAGGGGCTGCCCCTCGACGCGCACCTTGACGGCGGCACGGCGCTCACGTGGCACAACCACTACCCGGAGGCGTGGGCAGCGTTCAACCGCGACCTTCGCGGCCGCGTGGCGGAGCTGAGCGGCGGCACGGCGGGCGATTACGTGACGTTCTTCCGCTCCGGCTTCACGCGCAGCCCAGGCAACGCCGGGCTGTTCTGGTTGGGGGACCAGTGCGTGACTTGGGACCGCTTCGACGGTCTGGCAAGCGCCCTGACCGGGCTACTGTCCGGCGGCTTCTCCGGCTTTGCGCTCAACCACGGCGACGTTGGAGGTTACACCTCGACGCTCCCGCCACTGCCCATCACCGTGCGCACGCCCGAACTCCTCGCGCGCTGGGGGGAACTCATGGCGTTCACGGCCGTGCTCCGCAGCCACGAGGGCAACCGCCCGCAGCACAACGTTCAGGTCTACTCGACGGCCGAGACGCGTGATGCGTTCGCGCACGCGAGCAGCCTGCACGCTGGGTGGGTCGACTTGCGCCGAGAACTGATGGCGCAGGCTGCCGCGACCGGCATGCCGGTCGTGCGCCACCCGTGGCTGCAGTACCCAGGCGACCCGCAGTGCGCCGACCTCACCGAACAGTTCTTCTTGGGCCCGGACCTGTTGGTTGCCCCGGTGCTGCAGGCGGAGTCGAGCAGCGTGCGTGCTTACCTTCCGGCTGGCAGTGGCGCTTGGCGGCATCGCTGGACAGGCGTCGCTTACGCTGCTGGCGCCGGCACCTGGGTCGAGGTGCCCGCGCCAGTTGGGCAGCCTGGGCTGTTCGACCGCGAGGATTAGGGGTCAACCGCGGCGCCTGCCGCGTGGGTCGAGCACGTCGCGCAGCCCATCGCCCAGGAGGTTGAAGGCAAGCACCGTGAGGAGGATGGCGAGGGCGGGCGCGGAGGACGCCCACGGCGCCTCGGCGATGAACGACCGCGTCTCAGACACGACGGCGCCCCACTCAGGGGTGGGTGGTTGGGCGCCGAAGCCGATGAACCCGAGGCCGGCCGCCGTGAGGATGGCGCCGCCGACGTCGAAGCTCGCCTGCACCAGCAGGGGCGTCAGCGCATTGGGCAGTATGTGCTTGAGGGCCTGACGCCAGCGCCCAGCTCCGAGCGCGCGCGACGCGTCGACGAAGTCGAGCGTCTTGAGGCTAAGGACCTGGGCGCGCAAGAGGCGCGCGTAGTAAGGCCAAGACACGGCGGCGACGGCGATGATCAGGTTCGCGAGGCTAGGCCCGAGGGCGCCAGCGATGGCCATCGCCAAGATGAGGGCGGGGAACGCGAAGAAAATGTCGGTGATGCGCATGGCCACCTCGTCGACGACTCCGCCGAAGATGCCTGCAAGCAACCCGACGAGGCTGCCGACGATCAGGGAGACGGCCACTACCGTCAAGCCGATGCGCAAGGAGATGCGCGACCCGAACACGACGCGCGACCAGACGTCGCGGCCCAACTGGTCAGTGCCGAAGAAGTGCTGGGCGCTCGGCGGCTTCAGCCTGGCGCTTAGGTCCTGAGCGAGCGGGTCGCTGGCCAGGTACGGGGCGAGGATGGCAATCAGGACGAGCAACACGGTCAAGATGGTGCCGATGACGGTTCCAGGGTTCCGGAGGAAGCGCCTCACGGCCTTGTTGCGGATGAGGGGCTGGCGGCCCGTTGCTCGCGCCGTCATGCGTACGCGATCCTAGGGTCGAATACGACGTACAGGACATCTACCAAGAGATTGATGACGCTGTACGCCAGCCCGGCGATGAGCGTTACTCCCATGACGGCCGGGAAGTCGAGCGCGGTTGCGCTGGCGGTGGCGTACGAGCCGAGGCCGGGCCACGAGAAGATGGTTTCGGTCAGTACGGCACCCGTCAGGAGCGCTCCGAGCAGGCTGCCTAGGACGGTGAGCACGGGCAATGCAGCGTTGCGTAACGCGTGCTTGAGCACGACCTTGGTGTCGGGCAGGCCCTTGGCCTTGGCGGTGCGCACGAAGTCTTGAGACAGCACCTCGAGCATGGCGCTGCGCACCATGCGTGCAACGAGAGCGGTGGAGAATGCCCCAAGCACTAGCGCTGGCAGCAGTAGGTGGCGCAGCGCGTCGCCGAGTACTTCCCAGTCGCCCGCCAGCAGCGCGTCGAGCGTAAGGATGCCGGTCACGCGTGGTGGGGCCAAGAGGTAGGCGTCGAGCCTACCGGGCCCAGGCAGCCAGCCGAGTTTCGCGTGAAAGAGTTGCAGCATGAGAATCGCCAGCCAATAGACGGGCGTAGCGCCCCCAACCAGCGCGAGTGTCCTAACGCCGAGGTCTAGAGGCCCGTCTTGCTTGACGGCGGCGACTATCCCGGCCGGAATGCCAAGCGCCAAGGCGAAGAGCATGGCGGCGATGGTCAGCTCGAAGGTGGCGGGGAAGAAGTCCCGCAAGTCGTTCAATATCGGCCTGCCCGTGCGCAGCGAGCGCCCGAGGTCGCCCGTTGCCAGCGAGCGCATGTAGAGCAGGTACTGCTGCCACGGCGGCTTGTCGAGGCCGCGTTTTTCACGGTAAGCAGCCACTTGCGCGGGGCGCGCGTTGTTGCCGAGCGCCGCCGCTGCCGGGTCTGCTGGCACTACCTGCGAGATGAAGAAGGCGGCGAAGCCGACGCCCCACACCACGAAGACGAGGGAGCCGACGCGTCGCAACAGGAACGCTAGCACCGGAGCTCCTTGGCCGAACGGTAAGGGAGGGCCCGGTAGCCGGGGCCCTCCCGTGGGTGGCTCGAGTTCAAGTAGTGCCCGCCGAGATCAGGGGAGCTTGCTGATGCGGTCGAGTTCGACGTCGCCGCCTGCGCTGCGAACGAACCCCTCGACCTTGGCCGAGGTGACGATCGGCTTGTACGGCTGGTACAGCATCGTGTACGGACCCTCGGTTGCGACGAGCCGCGTGAGCCGACCGTAGATCTCGGCCCGAACGGCCGGGTCGATGGTGGTGGCGCCCTCGGTGGCTAGACGCCCGGCCTCCGGGTTGTTCCACGCGTTGCGCCAGGCGATCGAGGACGCGTCGTAATTGGAGAGTGGCGTGGCGTTGCCGTCGGGATCGGGGTAGTCGGGGCTCCACGCCGCCAGCACGATCTGTGCCCCTTGGGCGCGGTAGATGGTGTAGAGCTCGCTGGCTACCGTCTGCTTGATGTTGGCCGTGATGCCCGCCTCTGCCAGGTCAGCCTGGACCTTGGCCGCGAGGTCGGCGCACGGGATGCCGCCGCCGCAGGCGCCGGTCGGGATGAGGAACTCGACGGTTAGGCCGGTGGCGCCCGCCTCTGCGAGGAGTGACTTGGCCTTCTCGACGTCGCGCTCGTAGTAGATGGTCGTGTCTGCGCCCATGAGGCCAGCGGGAATGACGGTCTGCATGCGCCGACCGAGGCCGAGCAGCAAGCTGTCGATGATGGCCTGCTGGTCGACCGCGTAACGCACGGCGTCGCGCACGCGGTTGTCTTCGAACGGTGCGCCTGGGCCAGAGTTGAGGCCCAGGTAGGTCATCTGGAAGGTATCGGTCTTGTAGGTCTTGAGGTTGGTATTGGCTTCCGCCGCCTGGAACGCCTCGGGGGTGTAATCCCACGCGATGTCGATCTCGCCAGACTCAAGCGCCGTGCGCTGCGCGTTGGCTTCTTGCATGTAGCGCATGATGACGCGCGTGATGCTGCCCGGCGTTGGGTACTCGGGGTTAGCGACGAGCACCACTTGCGCGCTGCGGTCCCACCGTTCGAGCATGTAAGGCCCAGACCCGGCAGAGTGATCGTTCAACCACGCCTGCCCGTAATCGCCGTCCTGGAAGTTAGGTTCGACTTCGGCCTGGTCCATGATCCCGCCGATGTTGAAGGTCAGCAGGTTGAGGACGATGCTCGGGTTGATGCTGGCCGGCAGGTCGAGGCGGACGGTCTTGTCGTCGAGCGCAACGGTCGAGCCGATGTCCATGCCAGCCACGTCCGTGAAGAGGAACGACGACGGCCCACCGATCTGGATGGCGCGCTCGAACGAGAACACCACGTCGGACGACTTGACTGGCCGGCCCGTCGAGAAGTTGGCGTCTTTGAGGTGGAAGGTGATGCTCGTGCCGCCACCGCCCTGCTCTGCGATCTCCCAGCTCTCGGCGAGGCCTGGCACGACCTTGGAGAGGTCAGCGCCGTCGAACTTCACGAGGCGCTCGTAGATGTTGTCGATGACCACGGTGCCAGAGAACTCGTAACTGACGCCAGGGTCGATGGTGAGAAGGTCGGTCCAGTCCCCGCCGATGACGAGGGTGGTCTGCCTAGCCGACTGGGCGGCGCCCACCGCCAGCGAAAGAGCGACTATGAGCGCAACCATTAGGGCTGCCAACTGCTTGAACCGCATGCTGCCTCCAAGGTGAGAGCGAGACTGTTGGCCCGGCGGGGATGACGGGTAGGCGAATTCTACACCGCAGTCCCTAGGTGCCTAGTCCTTGCAGCATGGCGGTGGCATCTTGCTTCTCAACCTCGTCGGAGGCGCGGGCAGTTGGGAGGCTCAGCGCTACCTCCAACTGGACCCGCGCTTCGGCTGGCTTTCCTAACGCGATCAGTGCCCTGGCGTACTCGACGCGCAGGTTGACTTGCTGCGGTGCGGCGGCGATGCCCTTGACCAGGAGTGGTTCGATGGCTTCCTTGCGGCCGCCGTACAACCAACCGACGCCGTTCTCGACCAGCTCGAGGTGCCACATGGCGAGCCCCACCAACGCGTCTGCGTTGGTTGGGTCGAGCTGGAGTGCCTTGTCGAAGAGCGCCTTGAGTTCGGGCGCAACGCCCAGGTTCTGCAGGACACCCGAGCGGCGCGCGATTTCGCCCTTGGCGCGCGCGAGTTGGACGAGGGCCGCAGCAGAGCTGGGGTCTAGCCTCACTGCCGCCTCCCCAGCCGTTACGGCGCGGTCAAGCCACGTCAGCTCCTCGGCCAGCGGGGCGCCTTGGATGGCGAGGTGGTAAACGACCTCGTCGGAGGCCGCCCGTGCTGCGGTCGTCTGCATGGCGGCCGTCTGCACTGGGCTTGCCTTCTCCCACGCGGCGGCGTAATCGCCGCGGTCGCCGAGCGCGGCTGGGGTCTGAGCCAGTGCGGTCGGCGCTAGCAACAGCGCGCAGGTGGCTAGCAGCGCCGCGCCGCACGCTAGACGGCCCTTAAGGTTGGATTCAGAACGCGAACTCGAGGCCGATGCGGAGTTCGGTGTTGTCTTTCCATGCGCCATACGTGCTCCCGTCTGGGCCGTAGAAGATGGTGGCCGCCGCCGTGCCCGTCAGGCCGTCCGCGAACGAGTAACTGAGGGATGGCCTGACGACGCCGCTACCGTCGAGCCACTCGTGCAGCCACGAGACGTCGAGGCCCGTGCGGTTGTCGGGGTCGAAGGTGGCCGACAAGACGGTGGAGAGCGAATGCGTCGGGTCCGTGCCTGCGTCCGGTGCTGTGCGTTGGTACGCGCCCTGCAGGGCGACGAACGGTCCGCCTGCGATGTTCGTCTCTACCCCTAGGACGGCCGCGAAGGTGTCGTTGCCTACCGCCGGGTCTGTGCCGTCCGGGTCGTCTGCGAAGGTATAGGCGGCCTCGCCACGTAGCACGTAGTTGCCGAGCACGGCCGAGAAGTCGCTGCCGAGCAGCGTGATGTGGTCGTAAGTCAGGCTCGGCTGTAGCAGGTAGAGGCCGGGGGTCTCGGTCGGTACGAGGTTGGCCGCGACGGTCGGCAGGTGCCTGAAGCCGCGGTACGCGACGACGCTGACGTCTGCGCCGCTCCCAATGTCGAGGTCGAGCGTTGCGCGGCCGCCGAACTGGATGTTGCCAACCGTGAACGCTGGCACTTCCGTCACGGGCTCCACTACCCCGACGATCGTCATGCCTGGCGGTAGTTGTGGCATGGCAATGGCGGGTTGCCAGCGGGCACCTGGTAGGGCAGATGGCGCGAAGACGGGCACCACGACGAGGTCGACCGTAACGCCGTCCTGGCCGTGCACCGTTGCCCGCAGTAGCGGCGTCGGCAGGCGTTGGTCGCTTGGGTTGCCGACCGGGTTGGCTAGGTCGCGTGGGTTGATCACGTCTACGGGGTTGACCGCGTCGGTCGAGCCCCACGCGACGACCTGGTTGCCGGCGCTGAGGTCGACGGGGCCCAGGTAGACGGTGGCGTAAGCGCGGCCGAGGCGCGCGCTGAACGGCTCGGCCGCTGCCGCGTCGTAGCGGGCGCCGACCTCGGCTACGAAGATGGCGTCCGGGAAGAAGCCGGAGCCGACCTCGCCGTCCAACCTTAGTCTCAAGTCGGCCGCCGCGACCGGGATGGTCCCGTCGATGGCCACGCCGAACTCGGTTGCGACCTTGCCGCCGAGGCGGTAGTTCACCTGGGCGTTGGCGGTCGCTGCGAACATGAGTGCGCTCAGTAGCAGCGCGAGTAGCGATAGTGGGCGCCTAAGCATGCGTTTCACCTCGTGGCCTGGCTAGGCTCAGCGCTGCAGGAAGCGCTCTGTGAAGACGTCGGCCGGGATGTCACCGTCTAGCGTGAAGTCGGACTGGTCGATCGTGGTGAACGAGCCCGTCGCCACCGTCTCCATGCGGATGATGCTCGGCAGCGTGTAGTCGCCGACCGTGACCGTTCCGGAGATGGTGAGCACCTTGATGAGTTCACCTGCGCGGTAGAACTCGACGCGTCGAGGGATGAGCGTGGCCTCGGGGACCTGGTAGACGATGCGGTCGTAGCTGCTGGTCGAGCCAGCGGCGGCCGTGCCTTCCATCACGTAGACGGGGCCGGGTTGGACCTCTAGGAGTGTGGTCGTGAAGTCGTCACCGAAGTCGCCGCTGAGGCTCGAGATCTCCTCGTACGAGAAGTCGGAGCCGAAGAAGGCGTCCTGCTCTTGGCCGCCCGCCACGCGCCGCACGCGGCCAAGGGCGGGTAAGTAGATCATCGTCTCCGATTCACCGGACGCCTGTTCGACGGAGAGGAAGCCAGAACCGCGCACGTCGGCTGGTTCGAGGAACTTGATGAGTTGCGAGCGCCCCTCGTCGGCCGTCCAGATCTGCATGGTGCGCGTGAGCGAGTGCCCCGACGCCGCAGTGATGGTCATGCGTAGGGTGGCGACCGTCGTGCTTGGGTTTGGCATGGCGTCCATGGCTGCCGTGATTTCAGCGGCCGTGGTGTAGCGCTGGGCGCTCACCGCGCCGCCCAGGAGCAGGGCCAGGAAGAGGGTCGTTACGAGGCGGCGGGTCGGCCGGCGTGGGTCAGTCATCTGGTGACCTCCTTGGTCAGTTGGTTCCGCGGACGGCAGGAGCTGGCGCTGAGCCGCGCGGGTTGCGTAGGAACACGAGGCAGGCGGCGGGCAGCAGCGTTAGCGAGGCGGTCCCGACCGACAGCACGGTGAAGGCCATGAGCGAGCCGAGGGTGCGCACTGGCACGAACTGGCTGAAGACCATGGCGAGGAAGCCTGCGCCCAGCGTGAGGGCGGTGAAGAGGATGGAGCGCCCGGAGGAGTGGAGCGCTTGGTTCATGGCGGCCTCCGGCTGGCGGCCGCTGCGGCGTTCCTCCATGTACCTGACCGTCAAGTGGATGGCGTAATCGCCGACGCCGATGGCGAGCGCGCCGAGGAGCATGGTCGAGAGGTCGAGTGGGATGCCCAGGAACCCTAGGACGCCGTACTGCAGGGCGATGGTGAGCAGCAGGGCGAGGATGGTGACGAGGGCGGCGCGGAAGGAGCGCACGAACGAGTCGATGATCACGACGAGGATGATGGCGAGCGACAGGCTGATCACGAAGTCGTGCATGAGCGAGTCTTCGATGTCGAGCTGCAGCAGCGTTGAGCCCGTGTAGCCGAGGGTGGCGTGTTGGCCTAAGGTCGCCGCGCCGGCTGCCTCGATGTCGTTGACGATGCCCCGCATGATGGCCGTCGACTCCGATTTCGTGGCGATGTCTACTAGCCCCTGTTGCGAGTCGAGGGTGAGGTACTGGCTGACCTGCTTGGGGTCACCGGAGAGCTGATAGAGCAGGAGTTCCTGCGCTATCTCCTCGCGCGTGGTTGGGAGGCCGTCTACCCCAGTGAGGGTGTAGTGGATGGCGCGTAACACCGAGGCTATCGACGTCGTCGGGCCGACGCCTTCGATGGTGGCAACGCGCTCCTGGAAGGCGAGCATGGACTGCAGCGTTGCTGGGTCGCTGATGTCTCCGGTTACGAGCACTTGAACTTGGCTCGAGCCTCCGAAGGCGTCTTCCACGATGGCGTAGTCCTTGCGTAGGGGTGAGTTGGCGTTGAAGTAGTCGATGACGGCGGTGTTCGGAACGATGCGCGTGGTTCCTACGATCGCGAGGACCAGGAGCAGGCCTGCCGCAACGAGGATGCCGTAGCGCCGGCGGTCTGCGAAGCGCGCGATCGCCTCGAGGAAACCGGCGATCATGCCTGGCTGTTCAGGGTCCACGACGCGGCGCGGTGCCCGTAGCAGCCCAAGCACGGCGGGCAGAAGCACGAGCGCCGCCACGAGCGTGCCGAGCACGCCGCCTGCCGTTAGCAGGCCTAACGCCCTGACGGTTGGCATGCCGGAAAGGGAGAAGGTGGACAGCGCGGCCGCGATGGCCAAGCCAGAGATGAGGACGCCTAGGCCCGTCTCCTTGCGCGCGGTTGCAATTGCCTGGTGCTTGTCTTTGCCGTGCGAGAGCTCCTGGAAGAAGCGTCCGAGCAGGTGCAGTGAGAACGAACTGCCGACGGCGAGGATGGCAACGGGCGCGATGACGCTCAGGGTGCTGAGCTCGGCGCCGAGCCACCCCATGACGCCAAGTGACCAGAGCAGGCCGACGAGCACGGTCATGAGGGGGAGGAGCGCGCCGCGTACGGTGCGGAAGTTGAGGTAGAGCATGACGAGGATGAGGAGCGCCGCAACGCCGCCGAGGAGCGGCATCTCGCGCGCGAGGGTGGCGCGCATCTCGCCGTCGATGAGAGGGCCGCCGACGAGGTGAACTTTGCCCATTCCGGCGCCCTGCCAGTCGCGGTCGAGCGCCTCGCGGATGGCGCTGCTCAGTGCAGAGGAGTCGACGTCTCCCGAGACTTCCATGACCACGTTGGCGGACTTGCCGTCTAGTGCCACGAGCAGTCCGCCGCGGTACAGGGGTGACGTCTCGAGGTAGTCGCGCGCGGCGGCCAAGTCGGAGGCCGTCGGGGTGGTGGGCAGGAGTTCTTCGATGACGAGGAAGCCGTCGTCGTCGAGCATGCGTTGCGCGTTGCCGGCGCTGGTCACGGCGGTGACGCCTGGAACCTTGGCGAGGTCGTTCGAGAGTTGCCGTAGCGCGGCGACGGCCTGCGGCGTGTAGATGTCGCCCTCGACGAGCGCCACCATGATGCCGTCTGCGCCGAACACGTCGGCGACCTCGCGCTGGAGCTCCGTGACGGTGCTGTTGTCCGGGAGCATGGCTGCCACCGAGGCGTCGAGCTTCAGGCGCAACGCCCCGAGCCCGAGGCCGATGGACACCAAGGCGAATGCGGCGATTATGAGCCAATCTCGGCGGCGGTCGGCCTTGGTCATGCGGCGCGCCTCGTGGAACGCTCGTTCCAGTTGGGGTGGTGGTCGTTAGCGGTGTGGCTCATGCTGCTGGAGGCCTCCTAGGCGGTTGGTTGCGGGAATGCTGGGCTCGGTTGGCGGTCGTCGAGGGCGTGCAGTGCGATGGCGGCGTAGCCTTCCAGCGTCTCTCTGCGACTGGATACTTTTGCCACGAAGCCAAGATTGAACGCGCTGAAGAGCAAGTAGCGCGCGAGGTGCTCTGCTGGGTAGGCCGGCTCGAGGTCGCCGCGTTCGGTCGCTGCGGTTATGAGGCCAGCGACCATGCCGATCAGCTCGCTCAGGTATTGCGAGAGAAAGGCAAGTGCTTCTGGCTTGCTGGCGGCCAACTCGATCGCCGCGCGTAAGGTCAAGGAGCTCGTGCCGCCTCCCGAGGTGAGTTCGGCGATCAGGGCGTCCAGCAGGCCTTTGAACTGGTCGCGGAAAGTGCCCGTGCCGACGAGTAAGAGGCGGAGCTGGTCGCGTTCGATCTCTGCGTGGGCGGCGAGCGCCTCCATGAACAGCTGTTCCTTGCCGCCGAACGCCGCGTAGAACGAGCTGGAACTGATGCCAAGCTCGTCTAGCAGGTGCCGGACGGACGTTGCCTCGTAACCTTGCCGCCCGAAGAGCGCGGCGGCTTTGAGGACAGCCTCGTAATGGTCGAACTCTTTGGGCCTCGCCATCGCGGCGAGATTACCACGTTATGGAACAAGCGTTCCGTAACGTGGCTTGGGCTTGGCGTGGAGCGTTAGCCGACGAGCTTGTGCCGCAGCTTCTCTAGCGTCTCTGGCGTCATACCGTTGCTCTCTAGGTAAGCGAGGGCGCCGCCGAAGCGGGCGTCAAGGTGCTCGAGCGCCGGGCCGATGAGGTCAGGCGTCGCGCCAAGCAGGCGCGCGAAATCGCTGCGCTTGATGCCGCGTTCCTCGGCGTCGGCGAGCAAACGCTGGCGCAGTGGCTCGATGCGGTCATGGGTGAGCGCGAAGTCCTCGACGATGGTGGCGCGGTCGACGCCAACGGCCTCGAGCAACAGCGCGGCCACCAAGCCGGTTCGGTCCTTGCCTGCCGTGCAGTGGAAGAGGGCAGCACCTGGCGCGTCGGCCAGCAACGTCAAGACATGCACGAAGGCAGAGCCAGCATGGTCGAGCGCGCGGATGTAGAAGGCCGTGATGTCGAACGGATCGGACGGTTGGGCGCCAGCAGCGTCTATGCGCCCCCAGATCTCGACGTTCTGGTAGTCGATGTCGCTGTGCGTTGCCAGGCTGTTGGGGTCGCGCTCGAGTTCCTGCGGTTGGCGCAAGTCGATGACCGTGCGCAGTCCGAGCTCGTGCAGGCGCTCGAAGTCGGCCGCACCCAACTGCATCGGGATGTCCGAGCGGTAGAACACGCCCGAATTGGTCTTGCCGTTGCCGACTACGGGCAGGCCACCGAGGTCGCGCGTGTTCAGCGTACCGTTCAGCGCGACGAAGCGCGCATCGTGATCGTTGTCATTAGCAGTGCTCATTGTTTGGAGAGTCTAACGTGCCCGCGCTCAGGTCATTATCCCGGCCCGCGTGGGCGGCCCGCCAATGGGCACCACCGCACGCGACGGCCGGGTGTAGCATGCCAGAACACTACGCTACGGGCGCATGGGCCCGCGGCTTGCCAGCCAACCGCACGCTAGGAGTGGCCTTGTGAAGTGGGAAGACACCGGTCGGAGCAAGAACCTAGAGGACAGGCGAGCATCCGGGCCCGGCCGCGCCGCCGTGCCGCTCGGGATCGGTGGGGTGCTCGTCATCCTGGCTCTGAGCCTCATCACCGGCACCGACCTGTTCTCGACCTTGGGCCTTAGTCCAAGCGCCTCACAGACGCAGACACCACCCAATCAGGCGGAATTGCAGGCGCAAGAGCCCGAAGTGCGCTTCGTGTCGTTCGTCCTGGACGACGTCCAGGCGTACTGGGCCGCGGTCTTCCAGGCGAGCGACTTACAGTACGCGGACGCGAAACTCGTCCTCTACCGCGACGCCGTCCAGACCGCCTGCGGCCTGGCGCCAGCAGCGACGGGCCCGTTCTACTGCCCTGGCGACAAGACCGTCTACCTCGACCTGTCGTTCTTCGACGAGCTCAGTCAACGACTCGGCGCGCCAGGCGACTTCGCGGAAGCGTACGTCATCGCTCACGAACTCGGTCACCACGTGCAGGACCTCCTCGGCGCGCTGGCTAGTGGCCAGTCCTCGAGCCAGTCCGTCGCCACCGAACTGCAGGCCGACTGCTACGCGGGCGTATGGGCCTCCTCGGCAGAGAGCCGCGGCGTCATGGAACGCGGCGACCTGCAAGAGGGCCTTACTGCCGCCTCGTCAGTGGGCGACGACACCTTGGCTAAGCGCGCTGGGCGCGTGCCCAATCAGGAGACGTTCACCCACGGCAGTTCCGCGCAACGCACGCAGTGGTTCGGCGCCGGCTACAAGACTGGGGACCCAAGCGCCTGCGCCACGCTCTGAACTGGGGCATGCTGCTGGGCAGCTGGCTCTGTCTACGCTGCGCCCAACTCACCATTGACCCGCTGCCAGGCGAACAACTATGCTCACTCTCAACGTCAATACCGGACAGTGCGTTGACCACAGCGGCCGCGCCGACGTCCTGACGGGTGGCCGCAAGGACCGGACCAACCCGGCCCATGGTCATCTCAGCTGGGCTCAGGAGGACTAGATGCTCAAGGGGTTCACTAAGTCGGCGGTGACGCTACTCGCCCTCATGCTCATGGGGGGCGCGGCGCTAGCCCAAACCGAGATCGTCTACTGGACGCACGAAGACCCGAACCGCACAGCGTTGGAGGAGGAGCTGATCGGTCAGTTCGAAGCCGACTACCCCGACTACAAGGTCGTGCGCGTAACGAATCCAACCGACCAGATGTCGCAGCTCATTCTCGCTGCCTTCGCCGCCAACCGCGGCCCCGACATCTTCAACATGGACATCTCCAACGAGT
>CALCHY010000356.1 GCA_937907415.1 uncultured Trueperaceae bacterium | reverse complement strand
GATGGCGACCGCCCAACGCGCCGCCTGGGCGAACACGGTGATGGTGAGGACCTTCTCCACCAACGATCGCGCGGTCGGCCCGACCTGGAGCACGAGCGCGCCGACGTAGACGGCCAGTACGAGCAGGAACAGGAACCAGGTCGTCGAGAAGAGCGCATGTGCCGCGTTGGTCACCGCGGATGCCTGCTCCCGCGCTGCCGCCTTGGCGAACTGCCTGGTAAGCAGGCGACGCGCCACGAGGAGCACGAACAGTAAGGCGACGGCCACCGTTACGGCCATCAGCCAGTCGGGTAGCGAGCGTTGAAGGTCTGCTGGGTCGACAGTTGGTGTCATGGTCTTGCCTTATCCTACCCACATGAAGATCTACACGCGCACGGGTGACGACGGCAGCACCGGACTGTTCGGTGGCTCGCGAGTGGGGAAGGACGACGCCAGGGTCGAGGCGTACGGCACCGTTGACGAGGCCAACGCCGCGCTAGGTTTGGCCCGTGCCGAGTTGGCCAAGGAAGGCCCGGTAGAGCCTGAACTAGACGCCGACCTCGCGCAGTTGCAGAGCCTGCTCTTCGACCTCGGCGCGGACCTCGCCACACCTGGCGGAAGCAAGACGCGCGACTTCATCCAACCGATCCAAGAGGCCGACGTGGACCACCTCGAGGCGCTGATCGATCATTATTCGGAGGAGTTGCCACCACTCACGCACTTCATCCTGCCTGGCGGCACCGCTGCCTCCGCCGCGTTGCAACTGACGCGCGCGGTGCTTAGGCGCGCCGAGCGCCACGCCGTCGCCCTCGCACGCCACGAAGACGTGGGTCACCACGTACTGCCGCTCCTCAACCGCCTGTCGGACTTGTTCTTCGTGCTGGCGCGCGTCGCGTGCGTCCGCGCCGGCGAGGCGGAGGTCGTGTGGGTGGCGCGCAAGCCGGAGCGCAAGCGCCGCCCAACCAGCTAGCGGGGCTGGCGGAGGTCAGTCACGCTGTTCAAGCCGCGACGGTCGAGCTCGGCGGAGATGCCCGTGAGGATCTCGCGTACGACCTCGGGCCCGCGGTAGATGAACGCCGTGTAGAGCTGCAGCAGGTCGGCGCCCGCTTCGAGCCTGGCGATGGCGTCCTGACTGCTCCAGATGCCGCCTACCGCCACGACGGGCAACGCCGTGCGCCCCTTGATCTGTTCGAGGACGCGCATGGCGCGGCCAGCTAGCGGCTTGCCAGATAACCCGCCCTCCTCTGACCGGTGTGCCGAAGTGAGGCCGTCACGCGCGAGGGTCGTGTTCGTCGCCACCAGGCCAGTGGCTCCGGCGCCACCAGCGGCGTCCACCAGGTCGGCGAGTTCGGCGCCGTCCAGGTCGGGGGCCAGCTTCACCAGCACGGGCTTGTGGCCAAGCGACCCTCGAAGGTCGTTGACTACCCGTAGCAGCTCAACGAGGGGTTCCGTGCGTTGCAGCGTGCGCAGCCCCGGGGTGTTCGGGGACGAGACGTTCACCACGAGGTAATCGGCGACGTTCCACACGGCCGTGAGGCCCGCGCGGTAATCGTCGGCCGCACCGTCGATGCTCGCCGCTCGCGATTTGCCGACGTTGACGCCCAAGACCGCTCCGCTGGCGCCACGCCGTAGCGCCGCCAGCCGCTCCGCGATGGCCGTGGCGCCGGCATTGTTGAAGCCCATGCGGTTGATGAGCGCCTCGTCCTCGATGAGGCGAAAGAGCCGCGGCCGCGGGTTGCCAGGCTGAGGGAGGGCGGTGACGCTCCCCAACTCGACCGCCCCGAAGCCCATGGCAGCTAGAGCGGGGAACGCCACCCCGTTCTTGTCCAGCCCGGCCGCCAAGCCAAGTGGGTTGGGGAAGCGCAACCCGAAGGCGTCGACCGCTAAGCGTGGGTCGCTAGCCGGTGCGAGGAGGCCAAGGAGCCGAGGCAAGGTGACGGTGCGACTAGCCAGCGCCAGGCCGGACATCACCAAGTGGTGGGCGCGCTCCGGTTCGAGTTCGAACAGTGCGCGCTTGACGATGGGGTAGAAGTTCACTAGGTTCCTTTGGCAGCTGCGCGCCTGCGCGCTAGGCAGTTGAGTTTACCCGAGCGGCGTTCTAGGCGGCTTCTGGGCCGTGGTAACGTCCCTTGGTGCAAGAGCAGCTCTTCGAGTCGGAGTTCGAGCAGTTCCTGGTCGTCCAGGAACACTTCAACGGTACACTCGGCGAGCTCGCCCACGCGCTGCGCACCCACGAGCTGGCGCCCGCTCGCCTCGACCTTTACCACCTCGTCAGGGCGTACCTCGCTTACTTCGAACACCACGCGGCCGGAGACCTCGAGCTCGCTACCGAAGCGCTGCCGCGCGTGGCACAAGTCATCGAACTCAAGACGCGCCTGCTGCTCCCGAAGCCCCCGCGAGAAGCGGAGGAAGAAGAGGAGGAGGCGGTCGCTGCCGCCCTCGAGGCGGTCGCTCTGCTCGAAGAGTTGGAGGAGGCCATCCTCTTCCTGCGCAGACGCCGGGAAGAGCGCCGCCTCGTCGTGCCAGCGCGCGCGCCCACCCCAACTTACCCGCGCAAGGAGCGCCCGCAGCGCGTAACCCCCCGCGACCTTGCGCGTATGGCTGGCAGGTACCGGGTGGGTGGTTACTTCGAGCTTGCCATCGAACGCTTGACGCTCGCAAGCATGGCGCGCTTCCTCCTCCAGGCCCTGAAGCGCGTGAGGCGCGGGCCGCTATGGGAACTGCTCGATGCGCGCGACTGGCCGACGCGCACCGTCGGCCTGGCGGCGGTGCTCGAGCTCGTGCGCGAGGGGCGCCTTGTCGCTACGCAGGACGAACCGTTCGGCGAGATAGTGGTGACCGCCGCCAGTGGACGGGCAGCAGCGGATGCCGACGCCGCCAAGGACTTAGCTGGAGGCGACTGGGCTGAGGACGAGTCCGACGCGGACGCGCTCACTAGCCAACCCGCAGCTTAGAACTCCAGGGTTCCCTCTTCAGCTAACCGCCGCGCCATCATCTCGCCCACCGCCACGGCGGATGTCGGCTCCATGCCGTCCTCCATGCTCCACACGGCAGAGAGGCCAGCCCACGCGAGGGCCCAACGCCGTTGCCGTGCGAGGTCGAGACCAGCTGCCGCCGCCGATATCGCCAGTTGCCGCTCGACCAGTTCTTGCTCGGGCGGCACCACCACGTCGCGGTCGAAGAGGTGGTGTACGTGGTCGAAGCCGCGCTCGCCGTAGAGCCCCTTCGGGTCGATCGCCAACCAGCCGCGCTCCTCACCGAAGTCGAGGACGTTCTCATGATGCAAGTCGCCGTGCAGCACGACCTCGTCTTGGGGAGCGGCGAGCAGTTCGCGGGCAGTCGCTGCGCTAGCGCGAAACACACCCCCGAGGCGCTCCGCGGCTGGCCATAGGTCGCGGAACCAGCGCTCTAGCGTCACTAGCCGTGGCGGAGGGGCGGCAGTGCGCCCGAAGTGCAGCGTAGCGGCAGTGTCGGCGAGGATGCGAGTCGCCCCTTCGTCGTCGCCGCTTTCGACCATGCGTAACAGCGAGCGCTTACCCTCTGCCCGCTCGAGCACGAGCGCGCCCGTCGCCTCGTCCCACGCGAACACGGTCGCCGCACCCTCGCCTGCCCACCACGCCATGACCCGGCTGCCACTGCGCTCCTCGTGGCTGCTCGGGACCTTGAGCATCGCGGGCGCGCCTGTCGCCAGGCGCACTGGCAGGAGGAGGCTACGGGTGTAGCTCGTGAAAGGCGCCCCGTCTGGCACGAGAGCCCAGGCGTCAAGGTACTCACGGAAACCGTCGAGTGCAGGGTCGTTCATGCCGTGGAGCGAATGGTAACCGACGCGGGCGCCGCCGACTTGAACGGTCGGCGGCGCCCGCGAAGAGCGTTCCGCGTGGCTTAGGCGAGCGCCTTGCCGCGGTCCCGCTTGCGCATGTTCGGGTCGAGGATGCGCTTGCGCAACCGCAGCGCCTTCGGGGTGACCTCGAGGAGCTCGTCGTCGTCGAGGTACTCGAGGGCTTCTTCGAGGCTGAGGCGCTTGGGTGGCGTGAGGATGATGTTCTCGTCAGAGCCGGAGGCGCGCACGTTAGTGAGCTTCTTGTTCTTGCAGATGTTGACGTCGAGGTCACCCATGCGCGAGTTGGCGCCAACGATCATGCCGACGTACACCTCGGTGCCTGGGACGATGAAGAAGATGCCGCGGTCCTCGAGCTTGTACATGCTGTACGCGAACGTCTCGCCGTTCTCCATCGAGACGAGTGACCCGTGGTTGCGGGTGACGACCTCGCCAGCGAACGGTTCGTAACCGTCGAAGGTGTGGTTTAGCAGGCCCTCGCCTTGGGTCATCGAGAGGAACATGTTGCGGTAACCGAAGAGGCTGCGGCTGGGGATGCGGAACTCGAGGCGCGAGCGCGACTCACCAGGGTCCATGTTCACCAGCACGCCGCGGCGGGCCGTCAGCGACTCCATGACGCTGCCCATCGCGCCGTTGGGGATGTCGCAGATGGCGCGCTCGAACGGCTCGAGCATCGAGCCGCCTTCTTCCTTCATGATCACTTCTGGCCGCGAGACGCTGAACTCGAAGCCTTCACGGCGCATGTTCTCGACGAGGATCGAGAGGTGAAGCTCGCCGCGGCCGCTAACGCGGTAGCGCTCGCTGCCGAGCGGCTCGACGCGCAACGCCACGTTCACGAGGAGTTCGCGTTCAAGTCGGTCCGCCAAGTGGCGGCTCGTCACGTACGTGCCCTCGCGACCGGCGAACGGCGACGTGTTAGGGCTGAAGGTCATGCTCAACGTGGGCTCGTCGACCTCGACAGCGGGTAGGGCGGCAACGTGTTCCGGGTCGCACAGCGTATCGCCGATGGTCACGTCATCTAGTCCCGAGAGGACGATGATGTCGCCTGGCATGCCGCGCTCGGTTTCTATGCGGTTGAGGCCGAGGTGGGTGTAGACCTTGGTGATGCGCGACCGCTCAGGCGCCTTGCCTGGCGCTACTCGCACTACGGAGTCGCCTGGCTTGACGGTGCCGTCCAGCACGCGCCCAAGCGCCAGCCTGCCGAGGTAGTCGGAGTAGTCGAGGTTAGCGACCTGGAAGCGGAACGGAGCGTTCTCGTCGGCCTTGGCGGGCTTGACGTGGTCGTGGATGACCTGGAAGAGGGGAGCGAAGTCGTTGCTCGGCTCGCTGCCCTCCAACCACGCGCGCCCTTCTCTGGCGATGGCGTGGACGATCGGGAAGTCGAGCTGGTCGTCGTCGGCGCCCAGGTCGACCATCAGGTCGAACGTGAGGGAAGCGACCTCGTCAGGCCGCGCGTCGCGCCTGTCGACCTTGTTGATGACGACGATGGGCTTCAGCCCGCGCGCTAGCGCCTTGCGCAACACGAAGCGCGTCTGCGGCATCGGGCCTTCAGCTGCGTCGACGAGGAGTAGCACACCATCGACCATCGTCAAAGCGCGTTCGACCTCGCCGCCGAAATCGGCGTGGCCTGGAGTGTCGACGATGTTGATCTTCTCGCCATGCCACTCGACGGCCGTGTTCTTTGCGAGGATGGTGATCCCGCGCTCGCGCTCGATGTCGCCTGAGTCCATCACGCGGTCTTCCAGCTGCTGGTTAGCGCGGAAGATGTGCGATTGACGCAAGAGACCGTCCACCAAAGTGGTCTTGCCGTGGTCGACGTGGGCGATGATGGCTACGTTCCTATGGTTCATGAACTCTCCGGGGTATCGCGCGTAGGGAGCTAGGTACACGCGTAACGGGAGAGTATAGCGGAAGGGACAGCTTTTCGTGCGCCAGCTTGTTACGTGGCCGGCGGCCGCGTTGTCGGGCAACACCTTGCACCGCGGTTGCTTGGTAGCTTCTGGCACGGGCGGAGCCAAGTTCCGCAGTCCGGTGAGACCGGCAGATCGACCAGCTTTTACAAGGAGCCACCATGTCTGAGAAGACCACAGCGCCGCAGGCGAACATCACGCTCTACACCACTAGTTGGTGCGGCGACTGCCATGCCCTCAAGCGTTTCCTCGACGCCAAGGGTCTCGTGTACCTGGAAGTGAACATCGAGGAGGACGCGGTGGCAGCCGAGCTCGTCATGCGCGTCAACGACGGCAGGCGCAGCGTGCCGACGGTGGTGGCTGGCGACGTGGTCGAGAGCCTCTCGAACTTCTCACCGATGAAGGCGAACGCCTTCCTAGCGCGTGCCGGAATGGTCGGCGCCTCGGCTTCTGCCAGCTGATCCGGGGCGCTGGTCGGGCGCTTGCCGCTGCCGACCGACCGCGTCCATGCGTCGCCGTAGCGCTGCTTGTGCCGCATGGCACATGGTAGTCTCGCCCGCATGACAGACCTCGGGGCGGGGCCAGACCCCCGTCGAGACGGTGACCGCGCTACGCGTGTGCAAGCCATGTTCTCCGACATCGCGCCGACCTACGACCTGTTGAACGGCGTCCTGTCACTCGGGGTAGATCGCCGCTGGCGTGCCCAAGCAGCGCACGCCGCTCTCGCCAACGTGCCGGTAGGCGGAAGCGCCGTGCTAGACGTTGCGACTGGCACAGGTGACCTGGCCTTCACGATCAAGGGCCAGCGGCCGGACGTGAGAGTGGTCGGGGCCGACTTCGCGGCGCCGATGCTCGAGTTGGCCCGCGGCAAGGCCGCCAAGCGCGGTGTCGCCATCGAGTTCGTGCAGGCGGACGGCACGGCGTTGCCGTACCCAGACGGGTCGTTCGACGCCGTCACCATCGCGTACGGCCTGCGCAACTTCGCAGACCCTGACGCCGGGCTGCGGGAGTTCAGGCGCGTACTCAAGCCCTGCGGGCGCTTGGTGATACTCGAGTTCCCCCCGCCTCCCGTTGGCTTCTTCGGGGCGATCTTCCGCTTCTACTTCACGCGCGTGCTGCCAAGACTTGGCGGCATCGTGTCCGGCGCACCTGGCGCCTACGCCTACTTGCCGGAGTCAGTGCTCGCCTTCTTCACTCCCGCAGCGCTCGAAGCGCGCCTCCGCGCAGCCGGGTTCGCAGCGGTAGAGTACCGGCTACAGACTTTCGGGATCTCGGCGCTCCACGTGGCGGACGCCAGTTCATCACGGTCGGAGAGTGACAATGACTGACGAGTTCGAACTTAGCCACGAAACCGACCAGCGCGCCGCCTTCACCCCCGCCATGGAGGGCTTGACGCAGCGCGCCGTGACGCCTTACGTGACCACCGACTTGGGGTTCGAGATCAACACGGACTCCTCGTTGTTCGACGCCACCTTCGAGGAGGGCGACGACGGCCATGACAGGCGCTTCGGCCTGGCCATCGACCACCTCAAGGGAACCGTCAAGGGGCGCGCGTACGACAACGACGTCATGCGCCTGCGCGTCGGTCCAGGCGGTTACTACGCGCAGTCGCAACGCTTCCCGGCCGCGTTCTTCGGCGATACGGCGCGCGCCAAAGTGAGTTTCGTGAGCGAGGCGGAAGCTGCCGCCGTCGTGTGGGAGGCAGTCGCGCACTACCGTTCGGAGGAGGCGCGCTCCCTGCTGTGCGTCTACTCCGACGACGACGCGCCCGACTTCTTCCTCGGTTACCGCGTTAGCGACGACCACCGCTACGAGATCGGCAACCTCTCGCGCGCGGTGCCCCTGCACATGCGGGTGTTGTTCGACGCGGCAGAGGACGTGTCACTCGTCGGTGCGCCGTCAGGCACGGTCATCTACCAGCGCACGCGCACGGGCAAGCACGTCGTGGTCAAGGCGGCGGGCCGCCGTCGCCCCCTCCTCGTCGGCTACGGCCAGCACTGACCTGAAGGCGCCGACTTGAAGCACGACCTCATAGTGGTTGGTGGCGGCATCGCAGGGTGCGAGGCCGCCTACGCTAGCGCGCGCGCCGGGGTACGCACGCTGCTCGTCACTACGAGCCTCGACACGCTTTACGCCCTGGCTCACGACGACTACGAGCTGAGCGCTCCTAGCGGCAGCCTCATGGCGGCGTGCACGACGACGCTAGAGGCGACGAGCGTCAACGCCGTGGCGTTGCGGCGCGAAGCCAAGCGCCTGCTCGAAGCCGAAACGGATCTCCACCTGCTGCAGTCGACGACCTCCGAGTTGCTGCTCGCGGGCGACGCGGTGATCGGCATAAGCACCTGGGAGGGCGTCGACCGCTTGAGCGGGCGCGTTGCGCTCTGCGTAGGTAGTTTCCTCAACGCCAGGCTAAGGGTCGGCGCTAGCGAGGAGCACGCTGGCCGCCTGAGCGAGATGGCGTACGACGACCTCTATCACGACCTAGTAGGGCACGGCTTCCTGTTCGAAGCTGCGCAGCTGCGGCTCGACGGGTTGAGTGGCGGGCTGCCTTACACGGTCGACTGCGCGGTGCTCACCCAAGGGGAGTGGACGCAGCGCGGCTCTCGCCTAGCCCGCTTCGCGGGGCTGTACGCGGCAGGCGCCTGCGTTGGGCGCTTCGGTTACGTTAGCGCCGCGCAGGACGGGATGGCGTTGGCCGCAAGCGTCGTCGAGGACCTCGGCACCCCGCCGGCTTGACGGCGCTCGAAGCGCGCGCTGGCGACTCAGTGGTGCTTGGCGGTGGTGGGGGCGCTGCCGGTGATCCTCGTGGTGTCGTTGATTGGGCGCGTATAGCGCTCCATCTTCGTCAGTTCAGACGCCGCCGCCCAGACTACCCGCGCGCCCTCCGGGGTAGTGGTCAACAGGCGGAACTGGTAAGGCGGACGGGGCGACGAGGTGCTGATGACATAGCGCTCGCCCTGGTAGAGGACCTCTTCACCTGTGCTGAAGGTAGCCATGCCCTAAGCCTACCCTTGGTGCCGACCTAGCGCAGGGGCTTACGGCCCGTGGTCGGCTAACTCGCCGCGAAGATCGGTTCGCGCAGGACGGGGAAGAGGCCCCGAGCACGGCCGCGCTCGAGCAGCTGGCGCACGGCCCGCTCACCTTCTTCTCCGACGTCACGCGAGAAGGCGTTGACGTAAAGGTCGATGTGCTTCTGACGCACGTCGGGCGCCATCTCTTGAGCATTGACGGCGATGTACTCCCGCGACGCTTGTGGGTCGCTCCAAGCGTGCTCGAGGCTGGCTGTTATGAGCGACGTCAGACGCGCGTGCATGCCGGCTCCAAGCGTGCGCTTGGCGACGATGGCGCCCAGCGGCACGAGTCCACCGACCTCCGATTCCCACCAGGACCCAAGGTCGACGAGTGCGTGCAGCCCGTGAGCCTGATAGGTGAAGCGGCTTTCGTGGATTATCAGTCCAGCGTCGACGTCGCCCGCCACTACGGCCGGCATGATGGCGTCGTAACGCAGTTCAGTCAGCTCGAGGCCCTCTGGGCGCCATAGTTCGAGCAGTAGCTTGGCGGTCGTGCGCCCGCCCGGCACGGCGACGCGCTTACCGCGCAGGTCGAGCTCGGGAGTGGCGGCGACGAGCAACGGCCCTACGCCGCGCCCCAACGCCCCGCCGCTACGTAACAGCACGTAGTCTGAGGCGATGTAGCCGTAGGCGTGATAGCTCACCTTGGCGACGTCAAGCAGTCCGTCCGCCGTGGCCCGGTTCATGGCCTCGACGTCATCGAGCGCCACGTCGAACTCTAGGTCGTCAGCGCCTGCCACGAGGCCGTGAGTCAGCGCGTGGAAGATGAAAGTGTCGTTCGGGCATGGCGAGTAGCCAAGGGAGAGGCGGGTGCTCACTCCTAGTCTTCCACCGCGCGCGCCGCGCTACCACCGAGCAACCTGGCATGCTCGACCTTGATGCACTTGTCCTGCACGACGCTGATGCCCGCGGCCTCGAGCTGCGCCGCGGCCTCGTCGTTGCGGATACCCAACTGGAACCACACGACCTTAGGGAGCGGGTTCATGGCGAGGATGTCTGGCAGGTGCGGCGGGATGTCGGCCGGGCGCCGGAAGACATCGACGAGGTCGACCGGAGCGCCGATCTCCGCGAGGGTCGCCGTTACCGCCTCGCCGAACAACTCCCCGCCAGCAGCGGCCGGGTTCACTGGCAGCACCGTGTAGCCGTGGTTCACTAAGTAGGCAGGGACGTAGTGAGCGGGCTTCTCGCTGTTCGTGCTCGCGCCAAGCACGGCGATGGTCTTCGCGCCCTTCAGGGCGTCACGCAGTTGCTCGTCCGTCTGTTCCATGCGCTCAATCTATCCCCAGAACCCACCACGGCGCCGTATCGCTGAGGCTACCGTTCGCTCCCGGGCGAGCGGGCGCCCATGCCATGCGGCCGCGCCGGGGTGTGGTGGCACGCCGAACGCTTCGGCGGCGCGGGTGGCGTTGTAAGGTGGCGTACCGCTCTGCTACAATCGAGCGCTGTGTGCGACATTGGCGAGGGGTCTCGCAAGGCAACGGCCAAGAGCCCTTCGACCGGTCGGCACGACAACTCACCCAGGAGGTGGAGTCCATTTCGAAAGAGCTGAAAGTGAACGAGCAGATCCGCGTACGCCAAGTGCGCCTCATCGGGTCAGACGGCCAGCAGGTGGGAATCGTCGAGACTCGTGACGCGTTGCGCATGGCGCGCGAGGAAGACCTCGATCTCGTAATGGTGGGTGAAGCCGCGCAGCCCCCGGTCGCTAAACTGATGGACTACGGTAAGTACCGTTTCGAACTCCAACAGCAGACCAAGGACGCGCGTCGCCGTTCACGCCAACATGAGATGAAGTCGATCAAGTTTCGCGTCAAGATCGACGATCACGATTACGAGACCAAGGTCAACCACATCCGCCGTTTCCTCAAGGGCGGTCACAAAGTGAAAGTGACCATCATGTTCCGCGGTCGTGAGCGCACCCACCCAGAGCTGGGTCAGGGCATCCTCAACCGCGTAGCCGCCGACGTCAACGAGCTTGCCGTCGTCGACGCCGCCCCGGTCATCGCCGGGATGGACATGAACATGATCCTGCGCCCGGCAGGAGTGACGGTGGAGAGCTGACGCTCTGCCTGCTCACGAGTAAGCCCCGAGAGTGGCGGACTTCCGAGCTAAAGTAGTAACCTTCTTGGGCGCAAGCGCCCAAGTGGGCGCCAAGGCGTGTACGGCCCAAGGCCGCGCACGTACGCAAGTACTAGGAGAGATAAGAGCATGCCGAAACTCAAGACCCATAAGGGCACCAAAGCCCGTGTGAAAATCACAGGGCGAGGTAAGGTCAAGGCCATGCGCTCCGGCAAGAGGCACCTGAACTTCAAGAAGTCAGGTCGCAAGATCCGCCAGGGCCGCACCGATCTGATCATCGCCAAGCCGGAAGCAGACCGCATAAAAGCGCTGCTCCCGTACGACTGAGGAGGTTGAGCCATGCCAAGAGCTAAGACCGGCGTAGTTCGCCGCCGCCGTCACCAGAAGATCCTCAAGCGCGCCAAGGGCTACTGGGGCTTGCGCTCCAAGAGCGTCCGCACCGCGCAGCAGACCCTCCTCAACGCGGCCGATTACGCGTACCGCGACCGCCGCGACAAGAAGGGGCAGTTCCGCCGCCTCTGGATCGCGCGCATCAACGCCGCTGCGCGCCAAGAGGGCGTCAGCTACTCGCGCTTCGTCGCTGGCCTGCGCAAAGCCGGCGTGCTACTCGACCGCAAGGTCCTCGCCGACCTCGCAACGCAAGAACCGACCGCCTTCAAGGCGTTGGTCGACGTGGCGCGCAAGGCCTGAGCGACAGACAGTCACAGCGTTCGCAAGCCGCCCGGGCCGTGTGGTCCGGGCGGCTCGCGTTAGCATCCGCACCGCACCGCACCCCGCTCCCGGCTTTCGCGGCTAACGGTATGATGCCGGGGTGAGCGCAACGGACGCCGTCTGGAACGAGGATGCCGCCGCTCAGCTCAGCCCAAGGGAGCGCCAGAAGGCCAACCGCCGCGCGCGCATCTTGGAGAGCGCGCTTGAGTTGATCGAGCAGCGCGGGCTGAAGGGCGCGACCTTCGAGCTCATCGCGGAACGCTCCGGCGTGTCGCGCGGCACCGTTTTCAACTACTTCCCCAACAAGGAGAGCATGTTGGTGGCGCACTTCGCGCGCCAACTCGAGGCGCTAGGCCGCCGCGTCGAAGCGCGCCGCGGCGCTGGCAGCTTTGGTGGTCTCGCCGAGATCGCGTACCTCTTCGAGGAGCTAGCTGACTTCGTTGCCGCCCACCGCGAGCTCATCCTCCCGATCTCCTTCGAGCTACTGAGCCCTAACGAGGAGCGGTCGCGGGCCGCGTTCCGCGCCCTGCCGCTCGTCGACTTGCTAAGGACCGCCCTCAAGCGCGCGCAAGCAGACGGCAACGTCAGGCGCGACTACTCTGCCGACCGCTTGGCGCGCACCCTGGCAAACGTGTTCTTCATCACCGCGTTGCAGTGGGCCGCCTACAGACAGGACCGCTCAGTACATGAAGAGTTCCGGCTGGCGTTGACGTTAGGCCTCGACGGGCTGCGCGTCACCGCGCAAGACGGACAGCCAGCCAACTAGGTCCGCGCGCGACACCCTTCACCGCCGCCGCCCATGCGGCGACGCTGACGCGACCGGCCCTATATCCTTGACGGCATGCGAGTCTTGAACAGTGCAGCCGCGGCCTTCGCCTGGTGCGAGGAGCGCATCGGCTCGAACCTTACTGACGCGGATACTTACGAGGGCGTTAGGGCCATCCTCAGCGACGTGCGCCTGCGCGGCGACGCGGCCCTCCGTGACCACACCGCACGCTTCGACGGCGTCGAGCTAGACGACGTCATGGTGAGCGAAGACGAGCTGCATGCCGCCGAGAGCGAGCTGGACCCCGCGCTAGCTGCCGCGATCCGCCTGGCGGTGCGGCGGGTAGAGGAGTACTACCGCCGTCAATCCGAAGGTGGGTTCGTGCACGCGGCAGGTGGCGAGATGCTTGGCCAACTCGTGCTGCCCTTGACGAGCGTTGGCTGTTACGTGCCGGGCGGTACGGCGCCCCTCTTCTCGAGCGTCATCATGACGGCCGTGCCTGCCAAGGTCGCCGGGGTGGAACGCATCGTGATCGCCACCCCGCCGCAACCGCGAGGAGGCGTGCCAGCCGAAGTCCGCTACGCGGCGACGATGGTCGGCGCGCGCGAGGTCTTACGCGTGGGGGGCGCGCAGGCCATCGGGGCGCTCGCATACGGCACGGCGAGCCTGGCGCGCGTTGACAAGGTAGTCGGCCCAGGTAACCGCTACGTGGTCGAGGCGAAGCGGCAGGTGTTCGGCGTGGTCGGCATCGAGGCCCTGCCCGGCCCGACGGAGACGCTCGTCGTGGCTGACGCGTCCGCCGCCGTCGCTCACGTGGTGGCAGACTTGCTCGCCCAGGCCGAGCATGCAGGCGCGACGCCCGTCCTCGTCACCCCTAGCTTCGCGCTGCTCGAAAGCGTGCTAGCCGCCCTCCCGAAGGCCAGTTCTGCCTTGCCAGACCCGCACACGGCCTCCGACTCGATCGCAAGGCGCGGCGTGGCCGTCCTCGTGGCCGACTTGGATGAGGCCATGGCCGTTGCCAACGCCTTCGCGCCAGAGCACCTCTGCCTGCTGGTAGAGGACCCGTGGTCGTTAGTCGCCAAAGTGCGTAACGCCGGGGGCCTGTTCCTCGGCGCCAACAGTTTGGAGGCGTTGGGCGATTACGTCGTGGGTCCGAGTCACGTCATGCCGACTGGCGCGACGGCGCGCTTCAGCTCGTTCCTCAACCTGCGTGACTTCCAGAAGGTCGTGCCGCTCTCGTTCCTCTCGGCCGCCACCGTGCAACGCATCGGACCAGCCGCCGTGCTGATGGCGCGAGCAGAGGGGCTCGAGGCCCACGCGCGTGCCATCGAAGCGCGCCTGCTAGCAGACGACTAGGTGAGGGTCAGAGGAACGGGTTGCTAGCGGACTCCGCTGCGACGGTGGTAGCTCCCCCGTGGCCGGGCAGCACGCGCGTCGCGGGAGGCAGCGTCAGGAGTTCCCGCCTGATGCTGGCGAGCAACTCTTCGTGATCGCCGTACGGCAGGTCGGTGCGGCCGATCGAGTTGTGGAAGAGCGCGTCGCCTGAGAGGACGATGCCAGCGTCAGGTAGGTAGAAGGCGACGTGGCCAGGCGCGTGCCCTGGCGTGTGCAGGACAAGGGCACTTTTGTCGCCTGCCGTGACGGTCTCCCCGTGCGCCAGCGGCACGTAATCGAGCGGCGGCGCCTCTATCTCGAGCCCGAAGCGCGCGGCCGAAGCTACGGCGTTGCGTAGGAGTGGCTCGTCGGCTGGGTGCATGTGAACCGGCACCTCGCCAGCCGCACGCAAGAGCGCCGTTACGCCGCCAACGTGGTCGAAGTGCGCGTGGGTCAGCCACACGGCGTCGAGTCGCCACCCGCGCTCCGCTAGGACGGCGGCCAACGCCTCGCCGTCGGCTCCCGGGTCAACCACTACGGCGCGCCCAGCTGACGCCAACAAGTAGGCGTTCGCCCTGACCGGGCCAAGCGCTAGGGTCACTACCTCCACGTGCGCCCACCCCTCTCAACGCCGGTTCGCCTACGGTGGAGCAACGCCGTTGCGATGTCGCGGTACATGCGCAGGCGTACGCGCGCGCCGCGCCAGAATCCGCGCTTCTCCTCCTTCATGATGTGCGACACGCCCCCTAGTGCCACGTTCTCGCAGCGCCACGCCTGGCTGGAGGCGTGAAACGTGATGACGACCTCGACGCCGTAGCGGCTCTCGGCCAAGCCGTCGACGCTCAGGAGGGCAGTGCGCGCGAGCGCGCGCTGTCCGTTGAGTTGCGGCGTAACGTGCTGAGCAGTCGTGGTGGCCCAGCGTCCACCCGTGAAGCTGCCCCGTGTCATGTCGGCCCGGCCGACTGCGACAGGTTCTGCCAGCGCCTTGACGTGCTCTGGCCGCAACCCGACCAGGTCGGCGTCGAGCATGACGACCACGTCGCCGTCGAGCGCGCTTGCCCCAGCGTGCAACGCCCCGCCCTTGCCGCGGTTCACTGGCAGCGTGATCACCTCGGCGCCAGCGTCGGCGGCCGCTTGGCTCGTGCCGTCCTTAGAGCCGTCGTCTACGACGAGTACGCGCCCGAGCCCAGCGGCAAGCGCCGCCTTGACGACGGCGCCGACGTTGGGAGCCTCATCGAACGCGGGTATGAGGACGTCGATGCGCTTGCCTAAGGTCGAGCTGCTTGGCGCCGACTCGGTCACGACGTGAAGAGCGCGCTCAGTTCGCGGAACGTGATCAGGACGATCAGTCCCATCACGAGCATGACGCCCGCGAAGTGGAACTTCTCCTCCTGACCTGGCTTGAACGGCTTGCCTCTGATGGCGACCACGGTGGCGAGGAGCATGCGGCCGCCGTCCAACCCCGGGATGGGCAGCAGGTTGAAGACGCCAAGCGAGAAGTTGATGACGGCGGCAAGGAGGAGCACGCTAGCGACCCCGACCTGAGTGGCCTGCGACACGAGCGTCACCATGCCGACGGGGCCCGCCACTTCCGCGTTCGGCGCACCCGTAACTGCCGCGCCGAAGCCGGAAACGAAGCCTTTGACCATCTCAGGCACTACGCGAATGCCGAACGCCGCTGACTCACCAAGCGCGGTGAGGAACGAGACGGGCGGCAGGATGGCGCCGATCTCGATGCCAAGCAGGGGCGGTGATTCCTTGGCGCCCAGCGGCCACGGCGTCGAGACCGTCACCTGCTGTGAGCCGCGCTGCAGCACCATGTCGAGGTGGTCTGCCCCTTGAACTTGCGCGATGACGGCCTCGGGCGTTGGGTCGTCCTGGCCGTTGAGCGCGATGATGCGGTCGCCGTTCAGGAGCCCGAGGTGCTCGGCGTTCGAGTCTGGCACCACGCGGGCGACCACAGAACCCTGCGGAACGACGGTGGCGCCCGTGATCTCCCTGAACCCAGGCTGCATGGTGATGGCGCCGGCCAACAGCAGGCTGCCGAGCACGTAGTTGGCGATGACGCCGCCGACCAACACCCACAACTTCGGCAGGAGACGGAGTTTGGCCATGCCCTCGTCTGGGTGGTGCATGGTGCCGTCGTCGTCGACGCGCGGGCCCATGCCGGGCAAGTCGACGTACCCGCCTAGCGGCAGGAGGCTAAGGCGCCACTCGGTGCCGCGCCACTTGACGCGCGCCAGTACCGGCCCGATGCCGACGCTGAACGCGCGAACGGCGACCCCGACGCTGCGGGCATTGAAGAAGTGCGCCAGTTCGTGAACGACGACGGCGCTCGTGAGGATCAGGGCGAAGGTAAGTGCAGTCAGCATGCTATCTGGTGGCTCCTACGGTGGCGGTCCTTTGCGAGGCGCCTGGCCGCGCCTACTGTTAGCTTGCTTGCTCCCACTGGTCAAGTATGTCAGACGCGGTGGCCTTGATCGGCATCGTGGGGGCTGGTTAGTTGCCTAACGAGGTCCGTCTTGCTGAGCAGGCCGATGACCTTGCCGCCGCCGTCCACCACGACGAGGCGGCCAAGGCGCCCTTGCGCGATGCGCTTGAGCGCGTCCATGGCGCTGACTTCTGGGAGGATGGTCTCCGCCTGCTCGAGTATGTCTGCGACCGTTGCGTTCGGATCTATCTCAGCGAGCTCTGTTGCGGTGCCGCTCGGGGTCTGGTCGCCCTGCGGTTCCGCCCTCCCGAACAACCCGCCACCGTGCTCCTCGCGCGCCTGGCTGCCGTCCGGACTGCGCTTGGCAGCGGCGAGGCGCGCGAAGCCGAGCAGCTTTTCGTCAGGGTCGACCACCGGGTAGCCCGTGTGGGGGCGAAAGTGGATGAGCTGCATGAACTGCGTGAGGTGCATCTCTGGGGTAACGGTGATCGGATCGCGGGTCATGAGGTCCGCGACGGTCTTGCCCTCGAACGCCCTGTTGAGGGTCGTTGCCTGCCCCTCGATGCGACCCGCGTTGTAGATGAAGAAGGCGATCACGACGAGCCACAACTGCAAGGTGAAGAAGCCGTAGAGACCCAAGAGCACGGCCATGAAGCCGCTGATGGTGACGGCCGTCAGCGTGGCGCGGTCCTGTGGCATGAAGAGCGCGAGCAGGCTGCGTAACACGCGTCCGCCGTCCAACGGGATGGCGGGGATGAGGTTGAAGACGGCGAGCGCCACGTTCGTCACACCGAGGTAGCCGACGACCATGAAGGCGAAACCTGACCCGGCCAGGCTCGGCGCTAACCACAGTAGGAGGAAACCTATGAGGAAGCTGATGATCGGCCCGACGATGGCTACGACGGCCTCCGCCCCGCGCTGCTTCGGCATGTCGTCGAACTGGGCGACGCCGCCGAGGAACCACAGGCGGATCTCGTGAACGGCTACGCCGTAGCGCCGTGCCACGAGGGCGTGCCCTAACTCGTGAACGACGACGCTAGCGAAGAGCCCGATGGCGCCAGTCAGTCCGACGAGCCAGGGCGTTACGCCCGTCGTCAAGCTGGTGACGTCCACGCTGATGTTCATCGCTGACTTGAGCAGTTGCGCGTACGCGCTGAGTTGACTGCCGATGAGGTAGGCGAACAGTGGCAGAACGAGGAGGAAGCTGTAGTCGAGCCTCACTGGGATGCCGGCCAGCTTGAAAGGCAACTTGACTCCGCCTGAGCCGCCCACGACTAGCTCGCCACCAGCAGCGCGTGGCGCTTGGCCATGCGCCTGGCCTCGAGGTCGGCGGCGTGGATGTTGTCCCAGGTGAGTGCGGCGCTTGGTGCTGCCTGCAGGACGCTAGCCAGCACGTTCGCGATGCCGTCGAACGCTAGTCGCCCCGCGAGGAAGGCGGCAACGGCCACCTCGTCCGCTGCGTTCAAGTACGCGGGGGCGACCCCGCCCGCTGCGCCCGCCGCGTACGCCAACCGCAGGCTAGGGAAGCGCTGGTGGTCTGGCTCCTCGAACGTCCAATCACCGCGTAACGGCAGGGGAGGGAGGGGTGTGGACGGGCGCCGCGACCCCGTAACCGCGTACTGGATGGGCAGGCGCATGTCGTGTGGCCCGACCGCGGCCTTGATGTTGCCGTCCCTGAACCTTACGAGGCCGTGCACGAGCGACTGCGGGTGCACGACGACCTCGATGCGGTCCAGGGGGAGCTCGAAGAGGTAGTGCGCCTCGAGGACCTCGAGGCCCTTGTTGAAGAGGGTGGCCGAGTCAACGGTGACCTTCGGCCCCATGCTCCAGTTCGGATGCGCGAGGGCCTGCTCCGGCGTAACGCGCGACAGGTCGGCCGGCCCCTCGCGGAACGGCCCACCCGACGCCGTCAGCACGAGGGCCGAGACCTCGTCCACGTCCTCGCCCACCAGGCATTGGTAGAGGGCGGAGTGCTCGGAGTCTACGGGCGTGATGCGGGCGCCGTGCTCGCGCGCGAGCTGCCACATGAGCGGGCCAGCCACGACCATGGCTTCCTTGTTGGCGAGGGCCACGTGACGCCCGGCGCGCAAGGCCGCGGCCGTGGGCGCGAGGCCAGCGATCCCTGGAACGGCCGCGACGACGACGTCGGCCTCTGCCGTAGCCACTTCCTCCAACCCAGCGGCGCCAACGACCAGGCGCGTGCCAGATGGGAGGTTGTCGCGCACCTCCGCTTCCACCGCCTCATGGCACGCCACTATCTCGGGTTTCAGCTCGTGAGCTTGCCTGACCAACAAGGCGGCGTTGCGACCAGCAGCCAACGCCACCACCTTCAGGCCGTGCCAGCGCGCCACGTCGATGGTCTGCACGCCGATCGAACCCGTGGAACCGAGTATGGCCAAGCGCTCCATCCGGGCATCATGGCATGCAGGAAAGGGGTTTCATGCTTACGTGGGACAGCGCGGTGTTAGCATCGGGGTAAAGCCAAGGAGGAGCAAAGGATGCTTGTTCGCGAGTGGATGACACCCGACCCGCAAACGGTGAGCGCGGATACGCCCGTGATGGAGGCCATGCAGCGCCTGCGAGAGGGCGGTTACAGGCGCCTCCCAGTCACGCGTGACGGCAGGTTGATAGGCATCGTCACGGACCGCGACCTCAAAGAGGCGACACCGTCCAAAGCTACGACCCTCTCGATATACGAACTCAACTACCTGTTGAGCAAACTGCGCGTGAAAGACGTGATGAAGTCGCCAGTCATCACCGTGCGCGCCGAGGACCCCATCGAGCAGGCAGCACTACTAATGGAAGAACACCGCGTCTCCGGCCTGCCTGTCTTGGATGGCAACGAGCTAGCCGGCATCTTGACGATCACCGACCTCATGCGTGCGCTCGTCTCCTTCCTTGCACTGCGCGAGGGCGGCACCCGCGTGACGGTCGAGCTGCCGGACGAACCGGGCGTCCTCGCGAAGGTGGCGGAGCAAGGCGCGCCTTCCAACATCGTGGCGGCCGTGACGACCGGCATCCAGCCCGGCCACAAGCGCCGCCTCGTGCTGCGCGTGGCAGGCGACGGGGCACAAGGGTTCCCCGAGCGCCTCAAGGCCGCGGGGATAGAGGTCGTTGACGTCCGCTGAGGGCCGTAGCCAACCAGAGCCGCCTGCTACTGCGGCTTCGTTGGCTAAGCAGGCGGCGGGTGGGCGCGTCGCGTTCAGTGATTTCCTCGAGCCAGAGGCCGCCGACGCCCTGATGGCGGAGGTCAGGACTCACGGCGTGAGGGCTAGTGCCTGGGGCGGCTACCCAGGGGCGAGGCGACGTGTCGTATGCGCGTTGCCTGACTCCGTGCCGGAGGCAACAGCGCTGCTCACCGCCCTCTACGTCGAGGGCGACGTGGACCCTGATAACCTGCGCGCCGCCGCCCAACGGGTCGTCGGCGCTGGCAGGCTCGGTGACGCCACCTCTCACCAGGACGGAGCCAGCATCGTCGTCCTCGGGGCGCTGCCACCAGAGTTGGAGGGGCTGCTCAGCGTGGCAGGCGTGCCCGTCAGCGCGAGTGAGGCGCGCGTCGAGTTGGCGTTCGGAGGCAACAGCAAGACCCAGTCGGCCGTCGTGCCATCCCTGCGCGTCGACGTGCTCGGCGCGCGAGCGTTCGGGGTGTCGCGCGCTTACTTCGCCAAGGGCGTTGCTGCTGGGCGCGTGACCGTCAACGGGCGCCCGGCGGGCAAAGCCGCTAGCGCGGCGGTCGGCGACGAGGTCTACGCCGCCGGGTTAGGGCGCTTCAACGTCGCCAAGGTCGAGGGCGAAACGCGGAGGGGCAACCTGCGAGTGACCCTGACCGTCGAGCGCGGCTGAACCAGCAGCCGCGCCCTCCTCAAACGCGGACTTTCTTCTTGCCGCCGCTGCGCTCCTTGAACACCATCCTGATCGGCACCTCCGCGAAGCCGACGTCCTCGCGGATGCGGTTGCGCAAGTAATGCTCGTACGGCCTGGTCAGCAGTGACTCGCTGTTGATGGAGAAGACGAAGGTCGGCGGTGCGACGTCGACCTGACTGACGTAGAGCAGCTTGAGCGGCCTGCCTGAGAAGTTCGGGGGCGTCTGCCGCGCAGTCCAGACGTCGAGCCAACCGTTCAACTCGGAAGTGCCAACGCGCATGTGCGCCGTGTCGTAGAGGCGCACGGCAGTAGCCAACAACTCGTGGAGGCCGAAGTCGGTCAAGGCGCTCGTGTACACGCGCGGCGCGAACGCCAGGTGCGCGAGCTGCTGGTCCAAGCGTTCGCGGAACGGCTCGAGTTGTTCGTCGGCCACCAGGTCCCACTTGTTGACGGCGACGGCGACCGGCTTGCCCCACTCGAGGGCGAGGTTAGCGAGGCGCAGCTCGTGATCTCCGAGCTCGAACGGATCGACCACCAAGATCGCAACGTCCGCTCGCCGCAACGCCATCTCACCGCGGATCCTCGCGTAGTACTCGAGGTCGCCGACGTCCTTGCGGGCCATGCCCGCCGTGTCTATCAGCACGAACGGCCGCCCGCCGAACTCGAAGTGCACGTCCACAGGATCGCGGGTGGTGCCGGGCAAATCCGCTACGATGACGCGCTCGTCGCCGACCAGTGCGTTGACGATGCTCGACTTGCCTACGTTCGGCCGTCCGATGATGGCGATCTTGACCGCGTTCTCCTCGACCTCTTCAGCGGCGTCACCCATCAGCTCGGCGATGTGGTGGACGAGCTCATGGGTGCCGATAGCGTGCTCGGCCGCCGTGACGAACGGCTCCCCGAACCCGAGCGCGTAGAGCTCGAAGAACTCGCCAGCTTCCGCGTGACGCGGGTCGTCGACCTTGGTGGCTACGAGGAGGACGTTCTTGCTCTTCGTGCGCAACCACTCTGCGACCTCGTGGTCGGCGCTGACGACGCCAGCGCGACCGTCGACGCAGAGCAGCACTAGATCGACCCCGACGAGGGCTGCCTCCACACGGCCCTTGATCGCCGCTTCCCAGCGGTCGCCGGACCATAGCCCGCCGGTATCGAACAGGCGGAAGGTGCGCCCGTCGTCCGTGGCGACCTGGCCCTCCTTGACGTCGCGGGTAACACCCGGGACGTCAGCGACGATCGCCTCCCTCCGGCCGACTAAGCGGTTGAAGAGACTCGACTTGCCGACGTTAGGTCTGCCAACTATGGCGACGCTATACAAGTACCGCACCCACTCTCACTCCGCGCCCGTTCGCCCACGCGCGGGCGCTCATCGCGCCCTTCGAGGCGGGCTTGACCGTGCTCAACTCCACTATGCCAGAGCCGGCGGCCACCTGAACGACGTCGCCAGTCAGCCGAACGACCTGCCCTGGTGCGGCAGCGCCCGTTTCCGCGTCAGGGAGGGCGGTCAACTCGAGCACCTTCACGCGGCTGCCCCCGAACTCGAACGAACTGCCTGGCCAACCAGCGACGCCGCGGTGGCGGTTGGCGATGTCAACGGCCGAAGCGTGCCAGCGCACATGCCCGTCAAGGGCGGTGAGGGGCGGCGCCACCGTGACCGCTCCCTCGTCTTGCGGAGTTACGGGCAACGAGTCCGCCGCCAACAGGGTAAGCGCCTCCGTGAGCACCTCAGCGCCTAACTGCGCGAGCGAGGCCGCCAGCGTGATGGCGTCGTCACTCGCTGCGACGGTTACGCGCCGCTGCAGGCGGATGGGGCCGGTGTCGAGGCCCTCTTCGGTCTGCATGATGGTTATGCCCGTTTCGGCGTCACCGGCGATGAGCGCGTGTTGGATAGGGGCTGCCCCGCGCCAGCGCGGTAGCAAGCTAGCGTGAACGTTCAGGACCCCGAAGCGCGGCAGCTCGAGCAGTGCGGGCGGGAGGATGCGGCCGTATGCCGCCGTGACGCCTACGTCTAGATCGAGTGCCCGCAGGCGAGCCAGGAACTCCGGGTCGCGCAGGCGCCGCGGTTGCGCCACTTCGATGTCCCTAGCCTCCGCCAGCCGCGCAGCTGCCGGTTGGCGCACTGTCAGCCCACGACCGGCTGGTTTAGGCGGCTGGGTGACGGCGAGCAGGACATGGTGTTGCCTGGCGAGCGCCTCCAGCGTCGGCACGGCGAACTCTGGAGTGCCGAAGAAGGCGACCCGTAACGGCTTCACCGCTTGACTGCCGCCCTGTCCTCACGCAGCGCGGCCTTGGCGCGGCGTTGCATGTCGACGAGCTCCCTGCGGTGTTCTTCTAGGAACGCCTGCCTGCGCGGTTCGGGGAGGTGGTCGTAGTAGAGGACGCCCTCCAAGTGATCGAACTCGTGCTGGAGGACGTGTGCGAAGTAGCCGTCAGCGCTGATGGTGTGAGTGGCTCCGGCGAGGTCCTGGTAGGTGACGTCGACCGCCAGGTCGCGCGGCACGTCCAGCGCCGTGAGGCCAGGGAGGCTGAGGCAGCCGTCGCGTGCTAGTTGCACGCCGGCGCGGCGCGTGATGAGCGGGTTGATGATCACGTGCTCGACGCGCTGATCCCAGCGCGAGTCGTCTTCATCGTCATCGTCTGCTGGCGTTGGCAACTCGAGCGCCACGAACATGCGCCGCGAAACGCCGATTTGCGGGGCGGCGAGGCCAACGCCTTCGGCCGCGTACATGGTCTCGAACATGTCGGCAGCGAGGGTCTTGAGGCGCTCGTCGAAGTTTGTGACTGGCAGTGCGCGGCGCCGCAGAACGGGGTCGCCGAACAGCCGAATGGGGTGGATCAAGGTTCCTCCTGCTGTCACCGTGGTGCAGGGGCTGTCAGCGTGGTACGGCCTCGGCGGCGTACTGCAGGGTCACGGTTGGAGCGCTAAGCGCCACCACCCCGGCAGGCAGGGCGAGGCGAACAGGCAGAGTATACCGGCCAGAAGCCGTTCCGCTGGTAGGCGGCTCTACCGTGCCCGTCACTTGCGTGACGGCTGCGAGGGCGTCCGGCTTGCCTGCCACGGTGACCGTAGTTGCGCTGAGGGTGGCGCTCAGCAACGACGAGCCGCTCGGGGGCGTGAAGGCGAGCGCCACTTCCTTGGTGCGCAGCACGGTGCTTGCCGTGAAGGTGACCGTCACTTTGGTGGGGGCGAACGTTACCCCTTGCACGGGCAGCCCGTTGGCGTCGAGTGCGAGCAACTCAACGTCTCCACCCTTGGCGGGAGCGAGGGCGACCGTGCGTGTGACCTGGTCGAGCACCTGCCGCCGCCCAGTCAACGTCACCCGCGCCGGTTGGGCGCTGGCGCTTAGCTCCTCGCCCTCGGGTGCGGCGCCGAGCAATCCGACCTCGACGGGCAGGTCGCGGCTGACTACTTGCTCGAGGAAACCGATGACGACCTCTGGGTCCACGTGGAGGAGGCGCACGTCCGGCGGGGTCTGGACTTGGATCTGGCGCTCGAAGTCGCCCGCCACGTCCGCCAGATCGAGGGTGGCGCGGAGCTGATCTGCACGCAGGCGGTCGACGCGCGCGCTCGGGCCAGCGACGCTCACTTCGACCACGTCAGGCACACCGACGGCGATGGCGCTGGCTTCTACGCCGTCGACATCGAGGGGCAGCAGGAACGAGCGTTGCGTGGTGCTCGTGCTGGTGCTCGTCACGAGGAACCAGAAGACGAACGCTGCCATGGCGGCCACTAGCTTGCTCGGCCAGTTGCGCAGCAGGCGCCTAAGTAGCGCGACGAGCACCGACCACGCGCCCGTCATTGCGCGTACGCCTCGCGCAGGGCCTTCAGGACGTCGGCCGGCGCGATGTCGGTGGTTAGGACGCCAGCTTCCGCGATGCTCACGGTGCCGCGCTCCTCGCTCACTACGACGACGAGCGCGTCCGTCACCTCCGAGAGGCCGAGCGCGGCGCGGTGGCGGGTGCCGTGCTTGACGGACCAGCCCTCGTGCTTGTCGGAGAGCGGGAAGATGACGCCAGCGTGGGTGACGAGGTCCTCTTTGATGATGACCGCGCCGTCGTGCAGCGGGCCGGTTGACGCGAAGATCGTTTGGAGCAGCGCGGCACTCACGGGGGCGCCGATGGACGTGCCGCGGTCCGCGTACTCCTTGAGGGGAGTGCGGCGCTCGACGGCAACCAGCAGCCCTTTACGTTGGCTGGCGAGTTCGCGGACGGCCGTCATGATCTCGCTTACCGGGTCGGCGCTGACGCTGCGCTGCATGCGGCCCCTGCCTACCCGCTCGAGCACCGCGCGCAACTCGGGTTGGAACACTACGACTACGGCGAAGAAACCGACAGGCGCGATGGCGTCGAACAACCACTTCGTTGCCTGCAGTCCGGCCTGTCCGGCGAGGAACCAGAGCCCGGCGACGGCGAGGAGTCCGCGCAAGACGTTCCAGGCGCGGGTTCCACGCAGCAGTGCGTAGGATTGGTACAGCAGGACGGCGATTATCAGGATGTCGATGACGTCCTGGATGCCGAAGCCTTCGAAGATTGCCAAGCGCGCGCCTCCGGTGCGAGGTCAGGGGAGGATATCACGACCAGGTGCGGTCTTCGGCGCTCTCAGTGCCGCCCCTGGCGCCTGCTAGAGTGTCTGTGGAGGGCTGTATGCCAAACGCAAGCTTGATCGAACTGCAAGATAGAGTCCAAGACCTCCGGGGGTATCTTTGACTTGGCTTCCAAGAAGGCCAAGCTGGAACTCCTAGAACCGCAACTGAACGACCCCAACCTGTGGAACGACCCTGAGAACGCCAGGCGCATCAACCAAGAAGCCACGCAGCTTCGGCGCGTGGTGGAAGAGTTCGGCGCCATCGCTGGCGACGTGGAGGGTCTCACCGAGCTCTACGAGTTGGCCACCCCTGACGAGGAAGACGAGCTAGGCAGCGAACTGACTAGCGTGGAGGCTCGCCTCGACAAGCTCTACCGCGAAACGCTGTTCAATGGCGACCATGACGCCAGGGCAGCGATCGTCACCATCAAACCTGGCGCAGGCGGAACGGAATCCTCGGACTGGGCCGGGATGCTGCTGCGCATGTACAGACGCTTCGCGGAACGGCACGGCATGCAGGTCGAACTCCTCGACCTGGTACCTAACCACGACGCACCGAACGGCATCGAGTACGCCCAGATGATCGTGAGGGGCGAGCGCGCTTTCGGCATGCTGCGCGTCGAGGGCGGCGTGCACCGCCTCGTGCGCGTCAGCCCGTTCGACTCGCAGGGGCGGCGGCACACGTCGTTCGCGTCTGTCGAGGTCATGCCGGAGATCGACGACAGCTTCGACTTGAACATCGACCAGAAGGACCTGCGTGTCGACGTCTACCGCTCGAGCGGGCCGGGCGGCCAGTCGGTCAACACGACCGACTCTGCCGTGCGCGTCGTCTACAAGTCGGGCACGCCGGACGAGATCATCGTGACCATTCAAGACGGCAAGTCGCAGATCAAGAACCGCGAGAAGGCCATGACGGTGCTGCGGTCGCGGCTGTACGAGCGCGAGGAGCAGCGCCGCCTAGCGGAGCAGTTGAAGGCCAGAGGAGAGCAGAAGGCCATCGAGTGGGGCTCGCAGATCCGCTCGTACGTGCTCGACAAGCAGTACGTGAAGGACCACCGCACTGCCGCCATGCGCCACGACCCAGACAACGTGCTGGACGGCGACATCGAGGACCTGATCTGGGAAGGCCTCGAGTGGTCGGCTAAGAACGAAATGGTCGCCTAGGCTTAAGTGCCGCGCATCCTGGCCATCGCCGACGTCGTCTCGCCAGTCGTCTACTCGAGCAACTTCCCCGGCAACCTCGCCCCGTTCGACCTCGTGTTGAGCGCGGGCGACATGCCTGGGGAGGTCCTCGAGTTCGTGGCCACCAAGACGCGCGTCACGCCCCTGTACGTGTTCGGCAATCACGCCTCGGGCTACGTGCGTGACCCACAGTCGGACGAGCCGCGCCAGCCGGGCGGCTGCATGAACGTCCACATGCGGGTAGTCAACGCGGCTGGCCTGCTGGTGGTTGGCATCGAGGGCAGCTTGCGGTACCGCGACGGCCCCCACCAGTACACGCAGGCTGACTACCGCAACATGGTCATGCGCCTGGCGCCGCGCTTGCTTTGGAACCGCCGCAGGCACGGCCGCGCCATCGACGTGCTCCTTACGCACGCCGCGCCGCAGGGCCAGCATGAGGGCGACGACCGCGTCCACCGGGGCGTGGCGGCTTTCAACATGTTCCACCGCCTCTTCAAACCGAAGCTGCACGTGCACGGCCACGTTCACCTCTCCGGCGCCAACGCCCCTAGGAGTTACGTCACGGACGAAGGCGTGCGGGTAGTCAACGCCTACGAGTTCGCCCTGATGGACGTGTGAGGAACGTGGCGGCCCACACCGAGTTGTGGCGGCGCGACATGCATGCCGCCTAGTCCGCGCCGATAATGCCCGCATGGGAACCAAGAAACTAGCACTGGCAAGCGACGCGCCTGTCGCTGGCGTCATTTCCGGCGTTAGCGTCACCGCCGTCAGCGGGGCTGACGCACCCGCTTTCCTCCACGGTCAACTCGCCAACGACGTGACCGGCCTTGCGATCGGTGCCGCCGGGCGCTCGCTCTACTTGAACCACCGCGGGCACGCCGTGGCCGAAGTGATGGTGATACGGCGCGAGCGGCAGTCGTTCGAGCTGGTCGAGGATGGCGGCGCGGCTGCCTGGGTCAAGGCGGAGCTAGAGCGTCACATCGTCTTCGACGAGGTGACGCTGGCCGCGCCAGCGCCCGCCGTCCTCGTGACGCTGCAGGGCCCTGGCGCCGCGGACGTGCTTACCGCGTTGACGGTGAGGGCGCCGGCGCAAGGGGAGACGACCGTCGCAGCGGTGGCGGGCGTCGGCAAGGTGACGGTGTGGCCACGGCACCGCTCTGCCGCGGGAGGCTACGACCTGCTGCTGGCTGCGGGCTCGAGCGCAGAGCCCTTGCTTGCCGACCTCGAGGGTGCTGGCGCAAAGCGCGCCGCGCCGGGCGAGCTCGACCTGTTGCGCGTGCGGGCCCTAACTGCCGTGGCGCCACAAGACGCTGGCGAGGGCGTTCTGCCGCAGGAAGCTGGGCTCGAGTCTGCGCTCTCCTACCGCAAGGGCTGCTACCTCGGACAAGAGATCATGGCGCGCATCGAGGCGCGCGGCAACTTGCGGCGCGGCCTCCGGCGCGTGCGCCTCACGCAAGACCCGCGCACGCTGACGCCGGACGGCAGCGATTGGCGCGAGCTTCGCTCCGGCGGCCGCGTGGTTGGGCGCCTAGGCACGGTGGCGCCCGACGGCAAGGAGTTCGAGGCGCTGGCCGTCGTGCGCCAGGACCTACCTGCAGACGCCGAGCTCGTGGCGGGCGGCGAGGTGACCGCCGCGCTGATCGGAGTCTGAAGGGTGGTTACCCCGAGTAGCCAAGCGGCCACGATGAGGCTGGGCGCGCGGCGTACAACCGTGGCGGCCACGCCGTCGGCCCCGTCGGCGCCTATAATGACGCCATGAAGTCAAAAGAGGCGTGGTTGTCAGAGGAGTACGCGGCCGCTACCGACCGTATGCCGGAACGCGACGCGGTCTTCGAGACCTTGTCAGGTATCCCCGTCGACCCCATCTACACACCAGACGACCTAGCCGACTTCGACGCAGCTGAACAGCTCGGCTTCCCCGGCAGTTACCCGTACACCCGCGGCGTGCAGGCGAGCATGTACCGCAGCAAGCTCTGGACCATGCGCATGTTCGCCGGCTTCGGCACGGCCGAGCAGACTAACGAACGCTTCCATGCGCTCCTCGCTGCTGGACAGACAGGTTTATCTACCGCGTTCGACCTGCCGACCTTGATGGGCTACGACTCCGATCACGGCATGGCGCTCGGCGAGGTAGGCAAGTGCGGCGTGGCCGTAGCGAGCCTGGCGGACATGGAGATCCTGTTCGACGGCATCGACCCTGAGCAGATAACTACCTCCATGACCATCAACAGCCCAGCTAACGCCATCTGGGCCATGTACCTCGCGATGGCTGAGCGCAAGGGCGCCGACCTAAGCAAAGTCGGCGGCACCCTCCAGAACGACATCCTCAAGGAGTTCATCGCCCAGAAGGAGTACATCTTCCCGCCCGCGCCGAGCGTGAAACTCGTGATCGACACGTTCGAGTGGGGACCACAGGTCGCTCCGCGCTTCAACTTCATCTCCGTCTCCGGTTATCACATCCGCGAGGCAGGCTCCACCGCCGTGCAGGAACTGGCGTTCACGCTAGCTGACGGCATCCATTACGTGCGCAAGGCCATCGAGCGGGGCCTCGACGTCGACGAGTTCGCCCCGCGCATCTCGTTCTTCTTCAACGTCCACAACGACTTCTTCGAAGAGATCGCCAAGTTCAGGGCCGCTAGGCGGATCTGGGCGCGGCAGATGCGCGAAGTCTTCGGCGCCAAAGACCCGCGCTCCTGGATGCTCAGAACCCACGCCCAGACCGCAGGCGTGTCGTTAACGGCACGCCAGCCGCTCGTGAACGTCGCCCGCGTCGCCATCCAGGCGCTGGCGGGCGTCCTCGGTGGCACCAACTCGTTGCATACTGACTCGTTCGACGAGGCGCTCGCCCTGCCTACGGAGGAGGCCGCCACCCTGGCGCTCCGCACCCAACAGGTCGTGGCGTACGAAAGCGGCGTGAGCAACACCAGCGACCCGCTCGCGGGCTCCTACTTCCTCGAGAGCCTGACAGACGAGATGGAACGCCAGACCCTCGCCTACTTCAAGGCCATAGATGGCTTGGGCGGCGTTGAGCTTGCCATCGAAGCCGGTTACTTCGCACGCGAGATCGGCGACGCGAGCTGGCGGCAACAACGCGATATCGACGAGCGCAAGCGGCTCGTGGTGGGTGTCAACGCCTTCGAGCAGGACGCCCAGCAGGTGCCCATCCAGCTCGTCGACGCGGCAGTCTTGCGCGTGCAGCAAGAGCGCCTTGCAAAGGTGCGCAGCGAACGCGACCCTGTCGCGGTCGAGGCGGCCCTTACCGAACTACGCAACGTCGCACGCGAAGGGCGCAACACCATGCCTGCCTTCATGAAGGCGGCGCACGCCTTCTGTACGCTCGGCGAGCAGATGGACGTTCTGCGCGAGGTGTACGGCGTTTACGAAGAACCAGTGCTCATCTGACGACCGCTGGTGCTGGAGGAGACTGAATGGACAGGCCAATACGCGTCCTGATCGCCAAACCAGGCCTTGACGGCCACGACCGCGGCGCCAAGGTCATCGCACGCGCCCTGCGCGACGCGGGCATGGAGGTCATCTACACCGGCCTGAGGCAGACCTCTGCCATGATCGTCAACGCCGCCATCCAGGAAGACGTCGACGCCGTCGGCCTCTCCGTCCTCTCTGGCGCTCACATGCACTACTTCCGCGAGATCGCAGCGGCCCTAGCCGAGAGGGACGCGAAGGACGTCCTCCTGTTCGGGGGCGGCATCGTGCCTGACCAGGACCTACCTGCCCTAGCCGAACTCGGCGTAGGTGAGATCTTCACGCCCGGAGCCAACACCAATGACGTGGTCGCTTACGTACGAGCCGAAGTAGCCCGTCGGCGCGCATCGATATCTCTCTGACTCATGACTTTCTCAAGATTGAATTGGTACGGTAGCAACGTACCTTCCTCCGAGGGAGATTAGAGAGTTGCGAAAAACCAGAGTCGCCGCCTGCTTGACGTTGGTGGCCTTCACCCTCCCGAGCCTCGCACTCGCCGATGCTTACGCCCTCAAGACGGTCCGCCCCGGCGATTCGGTCGGTCTCATCGCGGAGCGGTACGGCGTATCGGTAGACGCGCTCCTAGGGGCGAACGGTCTAACCAGCACCGTCATCAGGCCAGGGGACGTCCTGCGCGTGCCGTACGTCGCCGCAGTCGGTGGTCCAGCCAGCGACAACCTCCTCACGCCGCCAGGATTCACGTGGTACTCCCTCTCCATGGGCGAGACCCTCAGCTCCGTCGCCTCGCGCTTCGGGTTGCCACTCAAAGCCATCGTTGGCGCCAATCCAGACATCTCATCGCTCGACCGACTCCCGAGCGGGTTCGAGCTTCTCATCCCGCCTAGCCCCGGCCTCGTCGTGCGCCTTGGCGACGGCGAGAACGTCCTCGACCTAGTAGCCCAGTACGACCTCGATCCAGCTGCGTTCTCCCGAGCGAACGGGCTGCGCTCGCCGTTCGACGTGACGCCAGGCATGCTCGTGTTCCTGCCTGGTGTAGAGCCGACGGAAGCGCTTGCCAGGCTTCAGAAAGTCAGGGAGGCCGAGAACCGCTACGTCTGGCCGCTCCACGGTCGCCTCACCTCGTACTTCGGTCCGCGCAACCTCGGCATGGGAACCTCGAGCTTCCACCGCGGCGTCGACATCGCAGCGCCGTCAGGCACGCCAGTGGGCGCGGCCCGTGCCGGCACCGTCACGTACGCTGGTTGGTCGAGCCAAGGCTACGGCAACCTCGTGCGCATCCGCCACGCGGACGGCTCTGAGGCCTGGTACGGTCACTTCAGCTCCATCTCCGTCGGCGTCGGCCAGTACGTCAACCAGTCGCAGACCATCGGCCGCGTAGGCTCGACGGGCCTGTCCACTGGCCCGCACTTGCACTTCGAGTTGCACATCGGCTCGGTAGCCAAGGACCCGCTCGGCCTCCTGCCCTGATTGGAACGACAGACCAACGGTCGAGGCCCGCGCTTGGTGGCGCGGGCCTCGACCGTTCGCGTTCAGGTAGTCAGTGCTATTTATCCGGGTAGTAGAGGATGCGCCCGCAGCTAGGGCAGCGCGTCACGCCGTCACCTTTGCGCGCTTTCTGCACGACGTGGATCGGCAAGCGCATGTTGCAGCCGCTGCACGTGCTGTTGTCTATCACTTCGGCTAACCCAGTCCCGCGCCGCGCCTTGCGCACTTGCTCGTACTGCTGCAGCAGCGGAGCGGTGATGGCGCTCGCGAGCGCGTTGCGCTCCGCGGCGATAGCAGCGCTCTGGGAGTCGACGGCCGCAACGCGGTCAGCTTCGGCCTGCCTAAGCTGCTCGAGCACGGGCACCAAGTCGGCTAGTTCCGCGTTCAATGCTGACAGCTCCTGGTCGAGGCCCTCCTGGCTCTCGAGCAGCGGGAGGGTGTCCTCCTCCAACTCGGAGATGCGCGTCGCGAACTGCAACTCCTGATTCTGATACTGCGAGGCTTCCTTCGGAGTAGCTGCACGCACCGAGGAGTCGGCCGCAGCGCGGCGCCGCTCCTGCAGCACCTTGAGTTCTAGCTCGTTCGTGTTGACGCGTGTGCGCAGCGCATCGCGTTCGCGCTCCTTGAGCTCCCTGAGGTCCTCCAAGGACCGTTGCTTCACTTCAGTTGCCACCAACTCGGTGGGGACTTGGCCGCGCTCCTCGCGTAAGCCGTCCAGTCTCAGGTCGAACGCCTGCACTTCGGCCAGTCGGTTCAGCATCTTGCCTCCACTAACGAAGAACCCCCGCCCGGTAGCAAGTGGGCGAGGGTCCGCAAAACAGCTATGCTGCAAGTTCGAATCACGGAGCCGAGTTTAGCACGCCCCTTCGCAAGGTAGACTCACCTGGCATGTTCGAGGACTCTCCCGAGGCGTTCATCTCCCGTTGGCAGCGCTACGCGGCCAACGCAGAGCTCTTTCCCCACCGGGAGGGCAGCCCCCTCATCGAGTGCAGAGCCGGCGGCGCCATCCTGCAACTCTTCGAGCGCACCGGGCCGTACCTTTCGCGCCCAGGACAGCAGCGCACGATCATTCACCCCGTCACCAGCGCGCTGATCAAGCTCGAACCCGGCGGCGCGACCGCCCACCTAGCGGCCACGGGCATCAGCCGCCTAGAAGCCGTCGGCACGGTGTTGGCGACGGAAGACCGCATCGTCGTCGTTGACGCAGGGGCGCCGCTCGTGGTCGGAGTGCTCGAGCCCCAGACTCTCGACCTGCAGGCCGGTGACCTTGTGAGTTTCGAGAGCGCAGCGCCAGTGCACGGTTTCGTGGTCGTAGCGCCGTCGCCGTTCCTAGGCCACCCGCGGCGCGACCGGCACGACGACCACATCTGAAGGCCGTTCACCACCGTCAAGCGAATACTTGGTAGCGCCTGTGCGTCTGCTACAGTGGCCCGTCATGCCGCGAGTCATCCTTAGCCGTAAAGACCCTCAACCAGTGAAGATCACCCCAGCCCGCGTGCGCGCGGTCGCCGCAGCGTCTCCAGCGGCCAAAGCGGGGGTGGCCGCCGGCTGGGAGCTGCTGACGGTGAACGGCCAGGCCATCCCTGACGTGTTGGCCTACCGCCGGGAACTCGAGGCGGGGAACGCCGAACTAGTGGTGCGTGAACCTACGAGCGGCCTGGAAGCCACGTTCGCGGTTGGTTGGGACGAGCCTGGCCTCGAGTTCGACGACGTCATCTTCGACGGCATCAGGTTGTGCGCCAACCACTGCGACTTCTGCTACATCCACCAGATGCCGAAAGGCATGCGCAAGAGCCTCTACATCATGGACGACGACTTCCGCACGTCGTTTCTCTATGGTTCGTTCGTCACCCTCACGAACTTGCGTGAGGAGGACTTGCAGCGCATCCTCGACGAGAACCTGAGCCCGCTCTACGTGAGCGTGCATACCGCCAACGAAGAGAAGCGCGCAGAGCTAATGAACTGGTGGCCGAACAAGGTCCCACTCGCTGAGGCGGTGAGCGTGCGCGGCATGATCGAGCGCCTCGCTAGCATCGAGCTCTACACGCAGATGGTGCTGTTGCCAGGCCGCAACGATGGCGACGACCTCGACGAGACCCTAGCGTACTTGGCATCTAGACCGAACGTTCTTGCCGCAGCCGCCGTACCTGTAGGCCTCACGGGCAACCGCGGTCACCTCACCAACCTAGAGCCGTACACCCGCGAGGAAGCAGCCGACGTCCTCATGCGCATCCACCGCTTCCAGCGGCGCATGCTGGCGGAGCGCGGCACGCGCTTCGTGTTCGCGTCTGACGAGTTCTACATCCGCGCGGAGCTGCCGCTGCCGGAAGACGAGGCCTACGAGGGTTACTCGATGATCGAGAACGGTGTAGGCATGGTGCGTGACTTCCTGTCGGCCGGCCTGCCCGAGGCGCTGCCGGCCAAGCTAGAGCGGCCACGCAAGGTGCTGATCGCGACCGGCAGACTCTTCGCTCCTGTTCTGCGCGAAGCGCTCAGCCCCTTGGCGACGATCGCAGGCCTCGACCTCGAGGTGCGCGCCATCACCAACTGCACGTTCGGTGAGGTAACCACGGTGGCTGGCCTACTCGCTGGCCGCGACCTGCTAGCCGGCGTGCGGCCGGGCGAGGCTGACTTGCTTCTCCTGTCGCCCAACATGTTCAAGTACGGCACCGAGATAATGCTCGACGACCGCACGCGCTCGGACGTTCAAGAAGAGCTGCGCATGCGGATAGCCGTTGGCGGCACGAACTTGGCGGAGCTCGCAGATACCATCCTGTCAGGCGAGGTCCACGACCACCTCCCGAGCTTCGGGTTCTCCACGCACGCCATCAAGGAAGCCGCCAAGCAGCACTAGCTGCGGCGGTACGTTCAGCCGATGTCCACGGAGACCTTGCGACCCCGCCCGAGTCTTGGCACGCTGCTAGCGTTCGTGAAGTTCGAGCACACGCTCTTCGCGTTGCCGTTCGCCTACGGCGGCACGCTCCTCGCCGCTGGCGGCTGGCCAGGCTGGCGCACCTTCTTGTTGGTAACGCTCGCCATGCTCGGCGCGCGCACGGCCGCGATGGCCGCCAACCGCGTCATCGACGCACGCATCGACGCCCTCAACCCGCGAACCACCGAGCGTGAGATCCCGAGCGGCAAGCTAACGGCGGGCCAAGGCTGGCTCGTGATGGGCGTCAGCCTCGCGGTCCTTGCCGTGGCAGCCGGACTGCTCAACGCCCTCACTCTCGCCCTGTTGCCCGTGGCGGTCGCGTTCCTCATCGTCTACCCGTACACGAAGCGGTTCACATGGGCATGCCACCTGTGGCTCGGCACTACGATCGGCGCAGCCGCCGCCGGCGGTTACATCGCAGTCAGCGGGCAGTTCGGGCCGGCGGCTTGGCTGCTGTGGCTCGGGGTCGGCGCCTGGATAGCCGGGTTCGACATCGTGTACGCCGTCCTCGACCGCGACTTCGACCTCGAACATGGCGTGCACAGCATCCCAGCGCGCTTCGGGGTACCGACCGCGTTGGCCTTCGCGGCCTCATTGCACGTCGTCACCGTCGCCGCTTTCGCGGCCCTGCCGTTCGTTACTGCGCTCGGCTTGTGGTACTGGGTGGCGACCGGGGTGACGGCAGCGCTCCTCGCCGCCGAACACCTGGCGCTGAGGCGCTACGACGCAGGCACGGTCCTCGCCGCGTTCAACCTCAACATGGTCGTCGGGCCCATCATGCTCCTCGGCATCGTGCTCGGCCTCCTGTGAACCCCGCGGACCGCGAGGCAGCGTGAGACGGCTGCTGCGGCGCCTGCTCGGCATAGGCCTAGTCGCAGTCGCGCTCGCCCTAGTTGGCGCGAAGGTGTGGCTCGACATGGACGGCCCATATCTCGAGGCCCTGCCGCTCTACCCTTACTGCGCCAACGCCCGAAGCGCGCTCGCCGCCGGAGACGCGCAGGGTGCCATCATGCTCGCCGAGGCGGGTGACTGCCAAGTAGAACTGATGCAGGCCAGGCGCGAGTGGGACGCGCTCGGCGCCCGCGCATTGCGCTGCCTAACCGGCGTGTGGACGGGCAGGGGCGCTGACGCATTCGGCGTAGGTTGCGCCATCGCCAGCGATGTCGTCGTGTTCGGCGACGTGCGCGACCTCACGCGCCAGGGGGTCGCCTGGTTACGGGGCGAGGAGACCGACGAAGTCCTAGCCGCGTTGTCAGCGGCCGGGATCGCCTTGACCTTCACGCCGCAAGTCGACGCGGGCGTGGCGCTGCTCAAGGCCGCCCGCCGAGCCGGCGCCATGAGCGAGCGCCTCGCGAAGAACCTCGTGAAGCTCATACGCGAGAGGGCGTGGCGACCACTAGCTGGGATGTTGACGGACGCGGGGCGCGTGAGCCTCAAAGTGGGGCCGCCTCAAGCCGCTAGGGCGATGGCGTACGCTGACGACGCTGCCGAGTTGGCTACCATCGCGACCTTCGTCGAGCGGATGCCGCGGCCGCTGCTCGGCTTGAAGTGGGGCGGGAAGGGCGCCGCGCGCTTGAGCGATCCGGACCTCTACGCCGCTGGCCTGTTACGCGGTCCGAGCGGCATGCAATTGGTCATGGACCGGGGCGCCAAGGCGCTCTTGACCCGCCAGCCGTTGCTTGTGGCCGCCGCCAAGTCACTATGGAAGAACCCGGCCGCGCTCGCCGCGCTGGTCGCGTTCATCTTGCGGTGGTTGACCTGGCCATGGGTGGCCGCCGTGGCCGGCGTGCTCGCGCTCGTCGGGCTTATCTACTTGCGCTCGGGCAGACGGCGTGGCAGCAGGGGGAGGAACGCTGCGGCCTCGACTTGACCAGCATGCGCGCCTCACGTACACTCACCTTCGCGTGGAGCCGTAGTGTAGCGGTTAGCATATCTGCCTGTCACGCAGAAGGTCGCGGGTTCAAATCCCGTCGGCTCCGCCACCAGAGAACCCGGAACGTGTCATGCGTTCCGGGTTCTGCTCGTCTGGCGCGGTGGCGGCGCACAGATAGCCCCAGTTGGGCAGCCGTAGGCAAGCTTGGCTCCTGCCTAGGCTGACTAGGCAAGCGTTGCCGAAGCGTTAACTCCTTGCACTATGCGCGTCACTACCTGACGCGGCCACCTGGTACCGTTTAGCTATGAACAGACTGCCCATCTTCCCCCTCGACGTGGTGGTCTTCCCGGGCATGACCGTGCCGTTGACCGCTCACGAGGAACGCTACAAGCGCCTTGTCCGTGAGGTGCTCGCCCAAGAGGACGAGCCGAAGCGTTTCATCATCGCCTACTCGGATGAACGTCCTGCCATCAGTGACACCGGCCCAAGGGTCGCGCGCTACGGCACCGTAGTACACGTGCTCTCCGCTGAGGAGAACCCCGACGGCACCTTCGACCTCCTCGTGCATGGCCAGGAGCGCACGCTCGTCGAGGTCGTCTCCGTGGTCGAGGTCGACGAGCGCGGCGGCTCGAGCAGGCCCCTTAGCTACGCTGTAGAACAGCCAGCCCCGCTGGACCGCGGCGACCCAAACGAAGAGGCCATCGCGGCATGGGACGCCCTTGACACCTTCCGCACCTACGCAGGCACGCGCTTCCGCGGAGAGGCGGGCAGCGAGATAGACAAGCACGTGCCAGAAGACCCGTTCTACCAGGCGTCGTTCGTGTGCGCCAACATCCTCGTCCCGACCTCAGCCAAGCAGGCGCTGCTCGAGGCGGACTCGCTGCGCCAACGCTTCGACCTCGCGCGCGGCATGATGCTCGAGCGCATGCAACGCCGCGGCCGCACCAAGCGTGGCAGGGCGTGACGACTGACCAAGCGCCGCCAACGGTGATCCACGAAGAACAGGGGAGCCCACAGCCGGACCCAGACCTTGAGCGGCAGCAGTTCACGTTCCGCTGGAGCGAGCTGCCGCTCGTCACGCCTGACCTGCTTGGTAGTGGCGGCAGTATCCGCTCCGTGCCGGAGGACTTCCGCGTAACCGAACTGCCCGCGTACCTGCCGGAAGGCAGCGGCTCACACCGTTACCTCCTCGTCGAGAAGAGCGGTTACACCACCCGCGACCTGCTACTGGCGTTGCAGCGCGCAGGCGTCGAACCTAACGCCATCGGCGTGGCCGGCCTGAAGGACAAGGCGGCCGTTACCGTGCAGTGGCTGTCGCTACCCAAGCGCTACTCCGAGGCCGTGAACGAGCTGATGGCCATGCCGGGCGTGCGCGTTCTCGATGAGAGCTACCACCGCAACAAGCTCGGCATCGGCCACCTGCGTGGTAACCGCTTCGAGATCACCATCCAAGGCGTCGGGCATGAAGCGCGCGAGCGCGCGGTGGCGGCGTTCGACGCGCTCGCGCAGCGCGGCTCACCGAACTGGTTCGGTCCCCAGCGCTTCGGACGCTTCGGGAGCAACGCTTACGACGGCCTTCGCGTAGTTCGCGGTGAACGCGTTCCGGGCGGCCATCACCTCAAGCGCTTCTTCGTGTCGGCGCTGCAGTCGCTCTTGTTCAACGCCATGCTCGCCGAACGCTGCGAGCGCGGCTGGTACCAGGCGGTAGTCGAGGGGGATTGGGCGCGTAAGCACGCAACGGGCGGCACGTTCCTCGTCGAGGACGCCGCCGTCGAGTCGCCGCGGGCGTTGGCGCTGGAGATCAGCGCAACGCTTCCGCTTCACGGCCGCAAGGTGAAGCCGACGACGGGCTTGGCTGGCGCTGTCGAAGCGCTCGTCTTGGCGCACTACGACCTGCGCTGGGCGCAGTTCGGTTCGAGGCGCGGCGATCGCCGCCCAACGCGCGTGCTGCTGGACAACACGACCGTCGCGCAAGCAGGCAGCGCCCTCACGGTCGGGTTCGACCTGCCGAAAGGCGCCTACGCCACCGCCGTGCTGCGCGAGGTCATGAAGGTCGACGTGGATGCGCCCTTCGAGTCGCCACAAGGCGCCGCTGTCGACGACGAGGAGTAGGTCCGAGCTTACCTGTCGTTGGCGGCGGTGCCTGTGCGGCGCCGCCACACGAGCTCGAGCATGAACAGCGCAACGGCTGCGGCCAAGGGCCACTGCCAAGCAGCGCGCCGCACGGTGCCAAGCGCCGGCCGGTAGGTCTCCGGGTTGACCACCATGCCGCCCGTATGAGCGGCGACGTTGGCTAGCAGCGCAGGTCCGTCGACATCCGCATACTCCGGGTCCGGGCCAGACACGCGCGCCCGCGCGACGAGTTCGCCACCTACGGCCACGACCACGTCCGGACCCGCGCTGCCACGCCACGGCACCAGCCCTTGGTAGCGGCCCGGGGCTACCTGCTCTAGAACGGCGCTGCTAGTGCCGAAGCGCGCGGTCGGCCGCAAGTCGTTGAGGTACTCGCCGTTCTGCACGGCGTCAAGCGTGATGCGCACGGCGTTGCCTGAGCGCACGGCGCTGGCGGCCATGCCGTCTGGGCGCGCCTGCAACCACCGCACGAGCGTGCCGAACGCCCCTGGTAGTTCTGGCCACCTTCCGAAGGCGCCGGCCCAGGCGTTGAGGTCCGTCGTAAGAGCCGCCGTGCGGCCGAGCCCTGAGCGGTAGGTGGCGAGGATCGGTTCGTCCTCCTTGCCAGCCAGGAGCAACTGCGCGTCTGACTTGAGGGTGGTGGCGACGTACGCCTCCACTGGCGGCAACGTGGGCGGGAAGCTGTACAGGGGGTTGGGGCGCGGTTGCGGTGCGGTCGGGTCGTCCACGAGGAGCGCGCGCGTAGCCGTGAGCGCCTCGTTCGTGAAGATCTGCGGCAGGCTCGTGGCGTCTAGCGCAGCGTAGTAGCGCCCACCGCCAGCCTGTGCGATGGCCGCAAGGCGCTGGAAGTCCGCGGCGGCGCCGATGGCGATGGTCGAGGTAGTGATCCCGGCCGCCAAGCCCGCCTCGGCCATGGCACCGAAGTCCGTGCCGTTCGCGCCGAACGGGCCTTGGTCGTAGAGTTGGCCGTCCGAGAGGACGATCACATGTTTGACCGCGGCGTCGACGCCCGCGAGAGCGTCCAGCGCCTGCTTGTACGCAGGCTCTAGCACGGTGCCGCCGCCAGTGTCGAGCGCGTAGATGCCTGCCGCCATCTCGCGCTTGCCGCGCTCCGTGGCTGGCCGCAACTGGAACACCCACCTCGTGCCCGGCCCGTCACTGAACGCGATGAGGCCAAGGAGATCCTGGTCGTACGCCAGGTCGACGACCTGGACGGCGCCCTCCTTGGCCAAGTCGATCTTCGCGGGGCGGCCGCTAGCCATCGACTGCGAGCGGTCGATGACCATGACCATCGCCACGAGCGGCAGCGCCACCTCGGTACGCAAGTCGGTGGTCACCGGCAGAACGTCCTCTACCGCCGTGCGGTACCAGGCGCCGAACCCGAACGACTCGGGGCCGCCGGTCATGAGCAGGCCGCCGCCGTCGCGCACGTACTGCGCGAGCAACTCAAGTTGCGTTGCGCTGAACTGACCGGCTGAGCCGCGGACCACGACCGCGCTGTAAGCGAGCGGGAACGTAAGGGCGTCGGGGCCGCCCTCGACGATGTCGAAGCCCTGGAGCCGCAGGAGACTAGCTGAGGCCGGATCGTCGACCACGAGCACTGGAGGCCGGGTTTGGATGGTGACGAGCCCGTCAGCGCTATCGTTGCCGCGCGCCTGCTCGAACGGAACGGCGAGCTCGACGCCAACGGCTAGCGCCGCTCCCGCCCCGCCGCCTGCCGGAACGCCGAAGGTGAACGTGACGGCGCTAGAACCGGCTGGCAGGTCTACCTGGCGCTCCTCCGTGATGTTGCCCCCAACCCTCACCCGCAACGTTCCTGTCGTTGCGCGGTCGGTGCGTAACAGCGCAGTGCCCTCGAGGAGTTGCCCAGGCGCGGCGCGCGTTGGGAGCAGCAAGTCGACGACCCGCGCGTCGTCAGCTGCCTGAACGGGGATGACGTCGATCGGTATGGCCGGGAGGCTGGCCAGCATGGCCGCCTCTGGCGTCACCCCGTCTGAAAGCAGGAGGACGCGCGCGGCCCCATTGGCGACGGCCACCTGCAGCGCACGCGCTAGGTCGGTCGCGTCGGTTTCGAGGCCGCTAGGCACGCGCGCGCCGAGTTCGGCGACGACCGTGGTGTCCGCCGCGACGTAAGCGAACTGCGGGGGCTGCCCGTAGCCAGACAGGTCTAGTTGGCGGGCGACGTCTAACGCGTTGCTGCCGACTGAGTCCGAGACGTCGACCAGCACCGCCAGGCGCCCACCCGGCGCGCTCCACCATGGCTGCGCCAAGGCGAACAGCAACGCGGTTAGGGTGATGGCACGTAGCCACCAGCCGCTCCTGCGCGTGAAGTACAGCCCCGCCAGCAGCGGCACGACCGCGATCAGCACCCACGGGTACGTGAGCTGCAGCATGGGCAGGGAGCCAGGCGCGGTCATTCGGGGCATGCTAGCAGGCAGGTGGCGGTGCTCAACGTCGTGCTTAGGCGATCGCCTAGGCGCCCTAGGTGCACTTCCTGCTAGACGGCGCGCCGTAATGCGCCGAGCCGCTTCGCTGCGCGCCAAGTTGCGGAACAGTGAAGGAGTCTACAGGAACTAGCTCGTGGAGCGCTACTTTCGCTGGTAGTATGTCGTGATGCCGGACTCTGCCCCCTGGGCGCTAATCGCCATGCACTCCGAGGAACGCGCGGCCGGGTTCCTCCCAGTGGTGGAGGAACTCGGCTTGACCGGCCGCACGTACACGGACGTCGAGAAGCTCTTGTACGACACGCGCGGCGAGAACCTCCCGAGTGCGCTCGTGCTCGATCACGGGCTCCAGGAGCGCGTCCCCAAGCTCGACCTCGTCACCATCATCAGGCGGCGCAAGGGGTTCGAAGAGATCCCCTTCGTATACCTGGGACCCGCCAACGTGGCCTTGCACGCCAAGGTCATCGAGGAGGGCGCGGACGCCTACATCACGCTGCCGACGCGCCAAACGGTAGTGAAGGCCCACTTGGTCAGCCTCCTTGAACGCCGCCGGGCCGAGGGCGCCATGCGCAAGGCGTTCGAGGAAGCGCGGCGCTTCGAACAGGCTTACAAGGAAAGCGAGCGCATGAAGGATGACCTCATCCACATGCTCGTGCACGACCTCAAGAGCCCGATCTCGAGCGTCATGGGCCTGCTGGACCACAGCCTCGAGATGCTCAACGGCCAAGGGGGAGAAGACGCCGTAGAGGAACTCCTTAGCCTCGCGCGCAGCGAGTCGCAGCACCTCCTCAACCTAGCCGCGAACATCCTCGACGTTCGGCGCATGAAGGATGGGCACATGCCCTTCCACCCAGAGCACATCGAGAGCCTCACCGACCTCGCCAAGTCCGCTTTGGGCGACGTCAGCGGCGGCCCAAGGGACAGGCACTTCGGCTTCCTCGTGCGCCCTGAGGCGGAGACCGTCGTCGGGGACCCGAAGCTCCTGAGGCGCATCCTCGCCAACCTCATGGCCAACGCCATCAAACACACTCGCCGCGGCGGTTACATAGACTTCCGGGCTTGGAGCAAAGACGGCAGCGTGGTCCTCAGCGTGCGCGACGACGGCGAGGGCATACCCGAGAGCGATCACAAGCGCATCTTCAACGCCTTCGAGCAGTCGCGGCACACCATCCACGACCGCTACGACACGGGCATGGGCCTTACCTTCTGCAAACTCGCCGTCGAGAAGCACGGTGGGCGCATCTGGGTCGAGTCGAAAGTCGGGCGCGGCAGCACCTTCTACTTCACGTTGCCAGACCAGGTGGCCGCCGCGGTGCCAGCGGGCGCGTGAGCCAGCGCCCTACCCCGGACTGGTCACTCGAAGAGGAACTGTGGCGCGCCGGGGCGAAACTAGTAGCAGGCGTCGATGAGGCCGGCCGCGGCGCGCTCTGTGGCCCCGTCGTAGCTGCCGCCGTCATCCTCCAGACCGAACGCGAACACCCGTACCGCGACTCGAAGACCCTCGACGCTGCCCGGCGCGCCGCACTCGCCGACCAGGTAAGGGTAGAGGCGGTGGCTTACGCGGTCGGGTTCGCCAGCGCAGCAGAGGTCGACGCCCTCAATGTGCTGGCAGCAACTAAGCTCGCGGCGCGGCGCGCGCTTGCCGCGCTCGTGCCGCAAGCTGACGGCCTCGTAACTGACTACCTGCGACTAGGTTCGCCGCTCCCCGAGTTAGCCGTTGCGGCGGGCGACGCGCGCAGTTACCAGGTCGCCGCCGCCAGCGTCCTAGCCAAGACCGTGCGTGACGCACACATGTTGCGCCTCGCGAACACCTACCCCGGTTACGGGCTAGAGCGCCATAAGGGTTACGGAGTGAGGGAGCACCTGGAGGCGCTAGCAGCCATTGGTCCGAGCCCGATCCACCGTAAGACGTTCGCTCCCGTGGCGCGCCTCCGACCAAGCGCAGAGCTGGTACCTGCGAGCTGAGTCTTAGAATGGGCGAGTACCTAGAGCGCACCTCTCGGCGTCGCCGCCGCTCGGCGGCCCCGCGGTCGCACGATAAGGAGACCCTTCCATGCCAGAGTGCATCGGTGTGAAGTTCGATAACGGTCCGAAGATCCACTACATGGAGGCGCCACCGACGGCGCCTGCGCTCGGCACGCGCTGCGTGGTCACCACGCGCCGCGGGCTCGAGATGGCCAAGGTCCGTACCGGCGTAACGGAAGTCGCCAAGCCGCAGGGTCACTACGTGCGCGACGCTCAAGCCGATGACATCGCGCGTTACGACGAGCTGAACGCCAAAGCAGAGGACCTGAAGTGGCTCCTCAAAGCGCGGGCGCGGCAAGTGGATGCCGAAGTCAAGGTCGTCGCGGTCGAGTTCAACATCGACGAGTCGCTGCTAGTCGTGAGTTACACGAGCGAACAGCAAGCGCCGTTGCGCGTGCTGGCCGCGGAACTCGTGGCGCACACGGAGGCGCGCATCGAGTTCGCCAACGTCGGGCCGCGCGATCAGGCGCGCATGCTCGGCGCGTTGGGCGTGTGCGGCGACGGCACGTGCTCCAGCACCTGGCTGCAAAGCTTCAACGCCGTGAGCATCCGCATGGCGCGAGATCAACAGCTGCCCCTCAACCCAGAGAAGATCAGCGGGCCATGCGGGCGCCTCATGTGCTGCTTGCAGTACGAGCACGAGATGTACCGCGATCTGCTCAAGGGCATGCCGCGCAAGGGCGCCAAGGCGTGCCACGACGGCAGCGGCACCTGCGGCCGCGTCGTCAAACTGAACCCACTGAAAGGCACGGTGGAACTGAGGACGGACGAGGGCGGCATGGCCGAGTTCCCTGCCACCGAGATCAGCCGCGTTCGTGGCGGCAACGCCTAGTTGTTGGCACGTAACTCGAGGGCGAGGACCGCGCAGGCCAAAGGCGCCTGAGCGTAAGCCGCGAGGGCCCGCTCGCACGCGTCGACGGCGTCGAGGGCAGCCGCGTAGCCAGCTAGGTCGCGTTGGCGCAGCAACTCGCGTAGCCAACCGAGCGGGCCAGGTTGCGTGGCGCTGTCAGCCGTAACGGCCTTCGCGAACGCCTCGGCCCCGAGCAAGGCGTCAAGCAGGTCGCCGTTGACGGCGTCCAGGAAATCCTCCGCCGCTGCCTTGGCTGCCGCGGTGGCGTCGGCTTCTGCGCTAGCGCGCACCAAGGCGCCCGGCTGTCCGAGCCTCACCGCTGGGTGGCCGGCGAGGACGGGCGTGAGTAGCGGAAGGCCGCCGCTGCCCTGCAGCGCCTCGACGTCTACCGCTCCGAAGCGCACCGTCACGCAGCGCGAAGCCACGGTTGGCAAGAGCGCGTCTGGGCCTGGCGCAATCAGCACGACGATGGCCCACGCTGGTGGCTCCTCCAACATCTTGAGGAACGAGTTCGCTGCGGGGAGGTTCATGGTGTGCGCCTGGTCGATGACCCCGAGGCGCGCCCTGTAACGCGGCCGCGTGCGCAGCCACGGACCGAGCGGCTCACTGTCGCCGCGCTCGCGCGTGACGAGCTGGTCGATGCGGATCTCCGGGTCGCGCTTGACGCGGCCAGACTCGGTGGCGAACGCCGGCGCGACTTCCTTGAGGTCAGGGTGCGCCCCGGCGAGCAGCAAGCGGCAGCTCTCGCACTCGAGGCACGGACGGGTGGGAGCGTCAGCGGCCTGACAGTTCACGAGGGCGCACAGCCAGCTAGCGCCCAACCTGCGGCCTACTTCGTCTGGTCCCATGAAGAGCAGGGTGCGTGGCCCGGAGCCGCCGCCCCACATGCGCCGCAGCGCGCCTAGCGCGGCGTCCTGCCCGACGGGCACCAGCTGCCTTGCCGTGGTCACCTACCCGCTTCCAGGCGCGCCGCGAGCATCTCGGGGTAGCCGGCCGCCAAGACGTCGGCCTGCACCGACTTGAGGTCGTACTCGACGCGGTGGTGCGTGATCACGCGGGTCTCGGCGTCGTACAGGAAGTAAGACGCCAGGGGAATCTGATCGCGCGGCTGCCCAACGGCACCAGGGTTGGCGATGACGCGGGCAAGCGGTGGAATGCGGTAAGTGGACTCTTGCGGGTAGTTGAACGACACCGTGCGCCACAAGTCTTGGACGCCGTTGCTCGCGGTGGCGAAGATCTTCGGCACGTGCGTGTGGCCTACGAACAACAACTTCTCCGACATGAGGCTTACGTTCACCTGCGCGGTTGCCATGGTGGAGAGGTAATCCCATTCTTGCGTGAGGGCGCCGTGCGTCGCCTCGAAGCCGCTAAGCGACTTGCGCGGCGTGAGGCTATGCAAGAACCGCAGGGAGTCGCCGCTCAGCGTCACGAGTTGCCGCTCGAGCACGTTCATGACGACGCCACCGGCCCAATGGTCGCCGCGGTCACCCTCCGTCAGCTCCAAGAGGGCGGAGTCGTGATTACCCATGATGCGCACCACGGGGTTCAGTTCGATGAGGCGCTGCACCGCCTCCTCCGCGTGCGGGTAGTAACCAACCGCGTCTCCAAGGAACACGGTGGCGTCGAAGCCACGCTGCCGCGCTTGCGCCAGCACCGCGTCGAGGGCTGGGAGGTTGGCGTGGACGTCGCTTAGAACCAGGAAACGCATGCGTCAACGATACCAGGGCCTTCCGCCCAAGGCGTGGCGGGGGGAGCGGCTATACTTGGGCGATGCGCCAGCGCCTTCACCGCCCCCGACTCGTCTGGGTGGGCCTCATCTTGATGCTTGTGAGCGCTCTCACTTCTGCGGCGGCTCAAGTGTCCGTGCCAACCTTCGGCACGCGCGGCGGCGTGGCTGATGAGCTGGTGCAGAGTTTCATGTCCGCCTTCCGCTCCGCGGTGGGCACTGCAACCGGACTAGAAGTGCGCAGCGGCGAGCTGATCACCCCGGGCATAGCGGGCAGTCTCGAGCCAGAGTTCGCCAGGCTGATCGCCGAACTCGACCAGGCGCGCTACGCCGTCAGCGGTGAGCTGTCGCGCGTGCCGTACGACGGCGGCGCTGCTTTCGGCATCAACATCCTCGTCGTCGACGCGGAGAAGGACCGCAGTAGCGACTTGATCAGCTTGCCGCTCGACCCGAGCGCCATGCAGCCAACCGTCGATGAGCTGGCCGCGGCCGTGGCCACCTTCACGAGCGCCCGCCTCGACCTGGCAGTCGGAGACGCAGGCGTGTTCGTCTCGAGCGAGCCGACCGACGCTCAAGTCTTCCTTGACGGCGTTGCCCTCGGACGCACCTCGCACCTCGACGTCGCCATGGTCGCTCCGGGTCGCTACCAGTTGGAGGTTCGCAAGGAAGGCTTCCTGCCGGACGTGCGCATGGTCGAACTGAGGGGCGCAGACACCGCGTTCGTTCACGTCGTGCTTACCGCCATCTCCGGCGGCAGCATCCAGGTCGTCGTTACGCCGCGGGCGCATGTCTTCCTCGACGGGGTCGAGGCAGGCACCAGCCCGATCACGCTGGCAGCGCTGCCCGGCACGCACCGCGTGACCTTGGCGCGCGAGGGTTTCGCTGACGAAGTACTGGACGTGCTCGTGCGCAATTACCGCGTTTCTCGCGTCGACCGCGAGCTGACGCCCGCCTCTGACCCCCTGGTGTTCTGGGAGGAGCGGCGCGAGGTGCTCATCTACGTAGACGGCGTGCTGCAGCCAGGCGCGTTCGCCAGGGGCATCAAGCCGGGACTACGCAGCTTCGAGCTGCGTGAGGCGCGCGAGTCACGTACCTACTTGCGGGCCGTGCCAGAGCATGGGGTGTACCAGTTGGACCTCAGCACTGGCGATCTCGTCCCCGTCGCGCCTAGAACCAACTAACGTCACTTCGGCAAGGTGAACGGCACGACCAGCCCGAGGGTAGCCTCGTAACTCGTTCCTCCAGCGCTACTCAGGTCGCTAACACCACTGAGTGAGACCTCCCAAGAGCCGCCACCCAAGGAAGCGGCGGCCGGTGCAGACGCCGTTGCCGCCAGCCGCAGGGGAGGCACGTCGAGGCGGTAAGGCTCAAACGCGACATCGAGGCCGACCCTTACCGACCCGAACTCTTCAGCAACGGCAACCCGGCCGCCTACGGCGACGCGTCCAGGCGAGACCCCTACCAGCGCCGCGAAGCTCCAGTCGGGTGCCCGCCCGCGCGGTAGGACGACGCCTACGCCGATGGCGGCGTTGGCTGCCCCGAGGCCAGGTGGGGCGTACGCGAGGGCGATGAAGTCGAGCTCGTTCTCCCCGAGGCTGCGTAGGAGCCGCAGGCGCGCCTCGCCGCGCAGCGCCAACCCGCTGGCGAGGTAGGCCTCGGGATCTACCTCGAGGACGAGGTTGCGGTTGAAGCGCGCCGTCAACCCGACCTGGAAACCTAACGCTGAGCCGGGGAGGAGAGGCCGTTCGGTGCTCGTTAGTGCGCCCGTGCGGAAAGCAGCTGGACTAGCGCCGAAGCCGACGACGGTCAAGCGCAGCGCCACGGGGCCGAGCACGCCGCGAGCGCCAACGCGCCCCTCGCCAACCCCGTCGCTGCGCAGTGCGCCCCAACCCTCGACTATGACGTTCCCGAGCGGCCCGAACGCCCAGTTCGTCGAGAGCCCGACGCCGAGCCTGGCGTGCTCCGCGTAACCTAGCTCGAGCGTGACGGAGCCGCCGGTAACCTTGATCGCGTCGAAGCTAACGCCGAACGAAGGAGCTGGCGCCTCAGCGCCGCTGGCGAAGCCGCCAAGCTCGAACGTCACGGTCTGCGCGGCCGCGAGCGGCGCGCTCAGGCACAAGATCACCAAGGCGGCGGCACGAACGCCCGAACCAACGTTGCTCATGCTTAGCAGACTAACCGGCGCGCACGCTTCCCGGAGGCCAACGGCGCGAATGGTAGAGTTGTCACCGGCCTTTTTGGGCCGCTGCGGCCTGCGAACGTGCTGCCGGCCAACGACTGGAAGCGAGAACCCCAACACATGAGAATCCTTGGAAACTTGACCGTACTGCCCAAGCTGCCACCTGAACTTCAGCGCCTGAACGAACTAGCCAACGACCTCTACTGGTCGTGGCAGTCGGACGCGCGGCGCCTCTTCAGGCGGCTTGACCGCGAACTATGGGAGTCACGCCACCACAACCCCGTCGCGCTCCTCCGCGACGTGAAGCAAGAGCGGCTCGACGCGGCCGCGGCCGAGCCAGACTTCCTCGCAGAGTACGAGCAGGTCATGGCGCGCTACGACGCCTACTACGCGAAGCGGACCTGGTTCGAAAGCGCGGTAGCCAGCGAGCACGTCTACGCCTACCTGTGCGCGGAGTACGGCTGGACAGAGGCCATCACCCTCTACTCTGGCGGCCTCGGGGTGCTGGCCGGCGACCACACGAAGGCGGCGTCAGATCTTGGCGTGCCGCTCGTTGCGGTCGGCCTCTACTACCCCGAAGGTTACTTCCATCAACGCGTAGGTCCGGATGGCAAGCAGGAAGCCGTCTACCTGCGGTCTAACCCTGCCGCGCTGCCGTTCGAACCCGCCCTGAACGACGCAGGTGAGCGGGCAGTCGTCAGCGTAGACATCTTCGGGCGCAGCGTGCGGGTAGCGGCGTGGGAGTTGCACGTCGGGCGCGTGCGCGTCCTCCTGCTCGACGTCGACATCGACGGCAACACCCCAGACGACCGCCAACTACTCGCCCGCCTGTACGGCGGCGACCAGCGCACGCGGGTAGCTCAAGAGATGGTCCTCGGCATCGGCGGCGTCCGCATGCTGCGCGCCCTGAAAGTCGAGCCGACCGCCTGGCACATGAACGAAGGGCACAGCGCCTTCTCGGTGCTCGAGCGCAGCCGCGAGCTGGTAGCGAACGGGCTGACGTTCGCGGTCGCCAAGGAAGCGATCGCGGCCAACACCCTCTTCACGGTTCACACGCCCATCGCTGCTGGCAACGACGCCTTCGGGTTCGAGCTCGTCGACCAAGGCTTCGGTACCTTCTGGAAGGGCCTAGGTATCGACCAGGCCGCGTTCCACTCCCTCGGCGGCGTCGACCTCGGCTGGGGTCCCGTGTTCAGCATGCCTGCCCTCGCCATCAGGTTCTCCTCAGGGCGCAACGGCGTCGCGGCACTGCACGGCGACACGAGCAGGCATATCTGGGCGCGGCTGTGGCCAGAGGTGCCTGTCGAGGAAGTGCCCATCGGGCACGTCACCAACGGCGTTCACGTCGCCACTTGGGTGGCGCCGCAGACGTTGGCCTTGCTCGCCGACGTCATGGGGCAGGACTGGCAGGAGCGTAGCGACGACGAGGCACAGTGGCGCAAGCTGCGCGAGGTCGCCCCAGCGAAGCTGTGGGAGGCACGGCGCTCGCTCAAGGCGAGCAGCGTGCGCTTCGTGCGCCGGCGCCTCCTAAGCCAACTCGACCGCCACGAGGCGAGCCCGACGCAGCTCCACGAGTCGAGCTCCCTGTTCGACCCGGAGATCCTGACGATCGGCTTCGCTAGGCGCTTCGCGAGTTACAAGCGGGCAACGCTCGTGTTCTCCGACCTAGACCGCCTAGCGGCGATAGTTTCGGACCCGGAGCGGCCCGTGCAGCTCGTGTTCGCAGGCAAGGCCCACCCGGCGGACCAGGAAGGGCAGCAGCTCATCGCGCAGATCCACAACCTCTCGCGCGACCCGCGCTTCTACGGCCGCGTGCTCTTCGTGGAGGACTACGACATGGCTATCGGCCGCGCGCTGACGCGCGGCGTCGACGTGTGGCTCAACAACCCACGGCGACCTCTAGAAGCGTCCGGGACGAGCGGCATGAAGGCGGCGATGAACGGCGTCCTGAACCTCTCGATCCTCGACGGTTGGTGGCCGGAAGGCTTCGACGGCGAGAACGGTTGGGCCATCGGCGCGGGTCGCACGTACCTCGATGACGCCCGCTCGGACGTCGCAGATGCCGACGCGCTCTACGACCTCCTCGAACGCGAGGTCGTGCCGCTCTACTACCAGCGCGACCGCGACGGTGTCCCTGACGCCTGGATGCGCAGGGCGGCGGACGCCATGGCCACCATCACCCCTAAGTTCAACGCCCAACGCATGGTGAAGGAGTACGTGCAGCGCTACTACGCCCCGGCCAGCGTCCGCGGCGCGACACTGAGCGCGGATGACTACGCCAAGGCGAAGGAGCTGGCTGCTTGGCGCAAGCGCGTGGCGGAGGCGTGGCCGCAAGTGACCCTCACGGCTGAGCCGTTGGTGGAGAAACGCTCGCACGTGGGCGACGAACTCGAGATCAGCGCCACCATCGACCTAGCGGGCCTCAACCCTGACGACGTGAAGGTGGAGGTCGTCTATGGGCCGGAGGCCGAGGCGCTGCAGACTCAGCTCGGCCGCGCAAGCATGGAGCTCGTACCGTCAGCGGGCGCAGCGGGTGCCGCCACCGGCTATCACTACCGCGCGCGCCTACGGCCCGCCATCAGCGGTCGCTTGGTCTACGGGGTGAGGGCGTACGCCGTCAACGAACTGCTCGTATCGCCGTTCGATGCCCAGGCCGTCGTTTGGGCGGCCGTGGGCGGCTAACGCTTAGCTGCGGGCGCTAGCGCCGCACGCTGCCTGGTCAGCCACTACCAGTAGCTGCTCGAGCGCGGTGACGCTGCGTGCCGGGTGGGCGTCTAGCTCGCGCGCGGCGTCGTCGGTGAGCGGCCAGCGCAGTTCCAGCGCGGGGGTGTCGGGCCCGAACGCGGCGGCCAGTGCCGGCTGTTTGGCGGCGCCGCTCACGAGGAACATGACGATGCGGCTACGTCCTAGGGCCGTAGGGCCGAGGGTCAGGCGATCGCGCACGCTCATGCCGTCAGGGGCAGTCGTTGCCAACGTGAACTCCGTGCGCAGCGCGTCGCCAGTGCCTGGGAAGAGGCTGGCCGTATGGCCGTCGTCTCCTAAGCCGAGGAGCGTGATGTCGAAGACGGGGCTGGACCCGAGGACGAGTTCGATCTCTCCCTGGTAAGCGGCCGCCGACGCTTCCGGCGTTTCCAGGATGGGCCAAAGGTGGATGTGCGCTTCTGGGATCGGCACGAGGTCGAGCAGCGCCGCCATGGCGGCGCCCGCGTTGCTGGCTTGGTCGTCAACGGTTACGAAGCGCTCGTCTCCCCACAGGACGTGGATGCGCTCCCATGGGAGTTCTTCTCTCGCTAGGAGGCGGTAGAGGGGCATTGGTGTAGAACCGCCAGCTAGGACGATGCTTGCCCGTCCGCGCTGCGCTACGGCCGCGCGCACGGCGGCGGTCACCACTTCGAGGGCAGTCTGAGTGATGTCTGGCACGCACTTGAGCTCGGCTACTCGCATGCCGGAGTATAGCCGCGTGCTGCGCGGGTTCCGTGCTCAGGAGCCGCCCGGGGGCCCGCTTCCCTTACACTCAGTCATGAGCCATACCCGCGACGAGGCCTTGCGCCTCATGGAAGAGTGGACGCCGTCGGAGAGCCTACGCAAGCACATGTTGTCGGTCGAGGCGGCCGTGGTGGCGTACGCCGAGCACTACGGTGAGGACGCAGGGAGTTGGGCGCAGGCGGCGCTGCTGCACGACTTCGATTACGAGCGTTACCCGAACCCGGATCGTGACGAGAGCGGCCACCCGTGGGTAGGCGTCAGGGAGCTGGAAGCGCGCGGTTACTCTAAGCTCGTCCTGGACGCCATCATGGGGCATGCCGACTACACTGGCGTGGCGCGTCAGTCGTTGCTCGCGAAGGTCCTGTTCGCGTGTGACGAGCTGACGGGCCTCATCACTGCAGCGGTGCTCGTGCGGCCGGACAAAGACATAGCCAACCTGACCCTCGCGAGCCTCAAGAAGAAGCTGAAGGACAAAGCGTTCGCGCGCGGCGTGAACCGTGATGACGTCAGGCAGGGTGCGGAGGAGCTAGGCGTCGCGCTCGACGATCACATGCAGTTCGTGCTCAACGCCATGCAGGCAGCTGCCGCCAGCCTGGGGCTCGACGGCTCGCTCGCAGCTTAAAGCGGGCAAGCAGGCCTAATGTTGGTCGACGGGGGCGACTGGCCACTGCCAGTCCCCGTCACGGCGCAGGGCGCGGAACGCCAGTACGACCGTCCCTCGAACGCCGCTCGTGCCAAGCGCGCCGAACGTGCGTGAGTCGCGGCTAGCGAGCGGCAGCCGGTCGTCGCCGAGCACGTAAACTTCGCCCTGTCCTATCACCGTGGGGCTGACGTTGCTGGTGCCAGCGTAGGCGGGATCCAGCCACGGCTCGGGCGCCAGCGCGCCGTTGAGGTAGCGTTCGCCACTCCTAAACGCGATCGTCTCGCCAGGTAGGCCAACCACGCGTTTCACGAGCAGGTCGGCCGCCGCCCAGTCGACTAGTTGCGCAGGCCACCCGCGGGCGGTGGCCGGCTGCGTTTGGGGGTCGCGGATGGCCAAGACGGCGCCGTCCACGAGTAGGGGACTAGTGACGCCGAGCAGTTCGAGCGTGGCGTGCAGCGGTGGCCTGATGAGCACGACGAACTGCCCACCGTGCAGCGTCGGCGCCATGCTCTCGCCGCTCACGCGCATGATGGTCAGGCCGAACTGGGTGAGCGCCACCCCGATGAGTAGCCCGCTTAGGAGGGCGGCGAGCGCGCGCCAGGTCATGCCGTGGCTCTCAGGGCTTCTTGCTGCTGCGTCCGACCACCCGCGACAGCGTGCTCTTCACGGCCGTCAGGCCCGTGTCTATCGTGCCCTTGAGGTCGTGGCCGAGGCTCGGCTCGTGCTGCACCAGCGTGGCTGGCGCCACCTCCTCCGCGGCCGGCCCTGTGCTCCCAAGCACGGCGTTCCAGCCACCTGCGGCAGCCAGCGCCACCTCGGCGGCGCGCTCGCCCTCCCACACGATCTCCTCGAAGCTAGTGAACGACTCGATGCGGTAGTGCGGCATCGGCATGCGAATGCGCAGGTCGCATGGGTGGATGCTCGCGTGGATGTCTACCAGGATGGATTGCTGTATGTCGGAGGCGCGGAACAGCATCTGCGCCATCGGGTTGCGGCGCTCGAGCTTCACGGTCGCGACCATGCGCTCCCACCAGTTGCTGCTCTCTGCTTCTGCCGTCACGTAAACGGACTGCCGCGGGGGCGTCACGTCGAGGGCGATGACGCGATTAGCGCCAAGCCAGCTGGCGGCGTTGATGGGGAGGTTGTTGACGATGCCACCGTCGGCAAGGGTGCGGCCAGCGATGTGCACTGGCTCGAAGGCGCCAGGGAACGAGGCGGAGGCGCGCACTGCTGAGAGCAGGTCGCCTTCGCACATGAGGACCTCCTCGCCTGACTCGATGTCGGTGGCGATCACGGCTAGCGGCCTCTTCAACTCCTCGAACGTTGCAGGCAACTGTTCGGCCAAGAAGCCCTCGAGGCGGTCGCCTTTGAGCAGGCCGGTCTTGAGGGAGAGGTCGACCACGTCGCGCCAGTTCGTGCGCACTGCCAACTGATAGAGGTCCTCTGCGCTGGCCCCGGTGGCGTAGAGCGCCCCGAGGATGGCGCCCATCGAGGTGCCAGCCACCACGTCGAACTTAGCGCCGGCACGCTCGAGTGCCCGGAGCGCTCCGATGTGGGCGAAGCCGCGCGCGCCTCCGCCTGAAAGCACTATCCCAACGCAAAGATGACGTCCAGCACGTTCCATCTGGCGATATTAGCACGCGCCGGGAGGGCTGATCCCGGCGCGTGCCGTTGTTTCGTAGCGGTGTTTCGGAGCTGTCAGTTCGTGGTCGGCGGGACGACTGCTAGCGTGACCTTCACTTCGCGGGTGTTGCCGCCGTTCCACACTTCGAGGGTCATGACGTCGCCGGCTTTCGCGCCCACGAGCAGCTTCTGGAGGTCCTGGCCCTTGGTAAGGCTCGTGCCGTTGGCTTTCGTGATGATGTCGCCGCCGGCTGGGTACGCCTGCCCACCTATGCTCGCCTGGAAGCTGGGGCCTTGGATGCCGGCCTGCGCCGCGGGGCCACTCGGTTCGACTTCGACGACCACGAGCCCGGCGTCTGGCATGTTCAGGGCCTTGCGGACGTCTGCCGGGTAGGCGGCCACGTCGACGATCGAAACGCCGAGGCGGGGTCCGTTGGCCACCGCGATGTTCTGGGCGTAGACCCCGACGAGGCCACCTTCACGCATGAGGGGCAGCGCTTCGGTGAGGAGTTCGCTCGGCACGGCGAAGCCGATGCCGATGTTGCCAGCGCTCCCTGAGCTGGTCATGCCAGGGACGATCATGGTGTTGATGCCTAGGAGGCGGCCAGCGGAGTCGAGGAGCGGCCCGCCGGAGTTGCCAGGGTTGATGGCGGCGTCCGTTTGCACCATCGGGATCTCGATCTGCCCGATGGACGGCAGTTCACGACCGATGGCTGAGACGATGCCCTGCGACACGCTCGACTGCAGCCCGAACGGGTTGCCGATGGCTATGACCTTCTGACCGACTTGCACCTTGGAGCTGTCTGCCAACTCGAGTGGGAGCGCTTCCGGCGGCATCTTGCTGCCGTCGGTGAGGTGCAGGAGGGCGAGGTCGTAATCCGGGTCGGCGCCGACCACGACGGCGTCGTACTCCTCGTCGACGTTCGCGAACACGACCTTGATGGTCGCGCCGTCTGCCGCGGCAACGTCGTTGGGAGCTAGCGCGTCTTTGACGACGTGATAGTTCGTGATGATCTCGTTCTGACCGATCACGAACCCGGAACCCGTGCTCTGCTCGACTTGCTGCTGCGGCTGCGACTGCGGCAGGAGCTGCCTGAACTGCGGCGGCAGGTACGGGAGGATGTCTTGGAACTGGTTCACGCGCGAACCGCGCACCTCTACGTTGACGGCAACGACGCTCGGACCCCACTTCGCGACTATGTCAACGGTGTTCTGCTCGTCCGGCAGGAGGGCAGAAGCGGGTGACGCGGTCGTTGACTGCGCCACGGCTGGCGCGCCAGGAAGCCACAGGGCTATGCCTACCAGCAGCAGAAGCGCGGTGCCGAGGAAGGTGATGTATCTGCGGTTGGGCACGGTACTCCTCCTAGGAGCTCCCGGTTACCTGGGAGCAGCGCGACGCGCCGACGGCGCTCACGCCATCTAGCCAGGCTAGCGCCGGCCCGTGAACTTCGCCGTAGATGAGAATGAGCTTCGTGAGGTAACTAACAATCCGCTCCTGCTTGCGCTGAGGCGGTCGAGGCCCAGAACGAGCAAGGCGCCGACGGCCAGCAGCCCAGTAAGCACCAGCGCCACGCCGGCGCTCCCAGTAGCCCATGGCCAGGTCGCAGCGCCAGCTTCCGTGAGGTACGGCCAGACTTTGTAGAGGCTGCCGACCATGAAGCCCGTGAGGAGCGCCAGCATCGGGTCATGCCAGCGCCTCAGGAGGTATGCGAGGAGGCGTGCGAAGGAGAGGAGGCCTACGACCGCGCCGAGCCCGATGGGCAAGATCACCCCGAAGTCGAAGCGCGCGAGCCCCGCCAACGCGAAGTCGTACTTGCCTAGCAGCACGAGCACGAACGCCCCGGAGATGCCGGGGAGCACCATGGCGCAGATGGCCACGAAGCCCGCGAAGAACAGGAAGGCAGTTCCGTCAGGCGTCTCCACTGGTGTCCTCGTTACTACTAGGACACCAAGGAACGCTCCGCTTGCCAAGGCCAACCACGCGGCGGCACCCCAACGCTTGACGTGTCTGCTGACGACGATGGCCGAGGCCGCAACGAGGCCGAAGAAGAACGCGAGCACGTGGCTCGGGTAGGTGGCAAGCAAGTAGCTGATGAGGCGCGAGAAGAGGATGAGCGAGGTAGCGATGCCGGCCAGGAGGGGGAAGAGCAGCGCGCCGTTGAAGGCTCGGAAGGCGGCAACGAGGCGCCCACGCACAAGGGCCCCGAGGAACTCCGGCCGCGACAGGGAGCTGAGTGACTCGAGTAGCCCGCCGTAGACTCCGAGGATGATGGCCACGGTTCCGCCGCTCACTCCTGGGATCATGTCCGCCATGCCCATCACCACACCCTTGACGTAGGTGGCGCCGACCTCGGCTAGGCCGCGGGTCTCTTCGGTAGGTCCATGGGGGTCGTTCACGGGGTCTTGTGACGCCGAACTAGTGTCGTGCACGCAGGGATAGTAGCATGCCGTCCCTGGCGCGCCCGCCGCGGGTCACCTGTCTCGCCTGCCGTGCGGTAGCCTGAGGAGCGGGAGTGGTATGAGCGATTCGTCAGTCCAGGCACACCTTGATGAGGTACTAGACGACTTGGGCGTAGAGCGAGCGACCTTGGAGGAGTTGGCTTCTAACCTCCTGTGGCGCATAGGTCGCTTGGCTGACGACGGCCCAGTGACCGTGCGGGTCGGGTTGGCGTCTAGCGCTGAGCTGTTCCAGGACCTCCCGCGCCTGCGTGGAGCGGGCGATGCCGAGATCGAAGCTGCCGTGCACGAGGGCAGCGTGCGCGTCGAGTGGGTTGGTCCGCGCCCGAAAGGGGAGCGTTGACAGCAAGCTCCACCCCGGTGGTTCAAGCGGCTCGCGAGGTCGCGCCGGGGCAGTTGCGCCTCGAACACGACATCGCGTTCAGCGTCTTAGTCGCCTTGGGTGAGGCGGATGCCCGGGCGTTCGTGCGCGATGTCGCGCGCTCGCTCGAGCACGCCGACTTCCTGACGGCGTTGCAAGTGACGCCAGGTGCACCGCCAACGGTCAGCGCCGAGCTGCCAGTTGACGTCGCCATGTTCGGCATGCGTAGCCTGCCGTTCGAGAGCGCGCTGCTGGAAACGTCAGTTGGCGCTCAGCTCGCGCCGCGCCCCAAGGTGCGGAGCGGCAGCGGCTGGGCGGAGGTCGGTGGGGAGGCGACGGTCGTTAGCGCTGGCAAAGCGGAAAGCCGCCTCGACTACACGTTCAAAGTAGCCGTCATCCTGGTGACGCCAAGCTCGGAGCACTGGGGCAGCCGCGCCCTCTTGAAGATGATCGAGCTGACCGCGGCTAAGGTGCTACGCAGGGTCTTGGAGCGCTTCCCGCGCGCCATCGAGACGGCAGCGAACGAGGCGGCCGCGAGCGTACGGGCGCGCTAGTTCTGGCGCTCACCGCGGGCCTACTTACCAACGCAGAAGCGCGCGAAGATGCTCGCCAGCGTCTCGTCCGTGACGGACTCACGGCCCGTTACGGCCCCGAGCGCTTGGAGGGCCTCCTGCAAGTCGAGGGCCGCGAGGTCGTGACCACCGAGCTCGGACTGCTGAGCAGCGCGCTCAGTGGCTGCCAGCGCGGCCGTAAGGGCAGCGACGTGGCGTTCGTTGCCGATCCAGACCTCGGCTCCCTGCGCCGCGCCGACTAGCTCCGTCACTATGGCGGCTTTCAGTTCGGCGAGCCCGGCGCCCGTCCTAGCTGACACGCGCAGCGGGGGCCGCCCTTCCTGACCTGGCGCCACCGCTTCGAGCTGCCAGGCGCATCCGGCGTCTTGCTTGGTGACGACGACGATGGTGCGCTCGCGGTCAACGCTGGCAAGCAACTCGTGGTCGGCGTCGGTGATCGCCGCGGAGCCATCCAGGAGGAGCAGGCGCAGGTCGGCTTGCGCGCCGATGCGCCGCGCCAACTCCACCCCGCTCGCCTCGATGTGGTCGCCTGCGGTGCGGATGCCGGCCGTGTCTATCGCTACTAGCGGCACGCCGCCGAGGCTTAGTGGCGCCTCGAGGTAGTCACGCGTCGTGCCGGGCGTTGCGCTAACCAACGAGCGCTCGTAACCGAGGAGCGCGTTGAGCAGGCTCGATTTGCCAGCGTTAGGTAGCCCGAGGAGCGCCAAGCGCGCGCCTTGCTTGCTCAAACGCCCGGCTTCCGCAGTCGCCAGCATGGCGCGGAGGCTGGCTGCAGCGCGGGCGAGTGGTGCGCCGAGCTCGTGCTCTGGCACGCCTTCATCCGGGTAGTCGAAGTTGGCTTGGATGGCGGCGTAAGCGTCAAGCAAGTCGCTCTGCACCTCCCCGAGGCTCTTGCCGAGCGCGCCGCTCAACCCGAAGGCCGCGTTGCGCCTGGCGGCGTCCGTTTGCGCCTCGACGACGTCCATGACGCTCTCGGCCTGCACGAGGTCGAGCCGGCCAGCCAGGTAGGCGCGGAGAGTGAACTCGCCCGGACCCGCGAGGCGCGCCCCCTGCGCCAGGCAGGCGTCCAAGGTCGCGCGGAGCACGGCCGCGCCGCCGTGCGTCTGGAGCTCGACCACGTCCTGGCCGGTATAAGAGCGTGGCGCGCGGAACGTGAGGAGGAGGCCCTCGTCTACGAGGGCGCCCGCCGCCACCACCGCGCCGTACACGACGCGTCCTGCTGGCCGCGTGCTCGGCGCCGCCCCGCGCTTGGGTTCGAAGACGGCGTCGGCCACGCTGAACGCGTCGGGGCCAGAAACGCGTACTACGCCGATGGCGCCTAACCCGGCCGCGCTGGCTATGGCGACGATGGTGTCGTCACTTGGAGGGAGAGTAGCCACGCCCCATGCTCGCACCTCACGCCCGCCGGGTGGGTAGGGCGGACGCCTGCCGCCGCTGGTACAATCCTCGCCACCGCGCCCCACGAGCGCACCTCCGGAGGTCAAGTGGACACCATCCTCGCCCTGCAGCGCTTCGCCTCCCCAGGTCTCGACCGCTTCATGCTCTTGGTCACCGACCTTGGGTCGCAGGAGGCATACACCGTCTTGCTCATCCTCGCGTACCTGGCGGTGGACGCTGCGTTCGGGCGGCGCCTAGGCGTCGTGTTCCTCACAGGGGCTTACCTGAACGACCTGGTCAAGGAGCAAGTCGCGGCGCCGCGCCCGTTCGTGGTCGACCCGGCCGTAGCGCGGAGTGGCGCAGCGATCGAGACGGCGCCGGGGAACTCGTTCCCCTCCGGTCACGCGCAGTCGGCGATCATCTTCTGGGGGCTCGCTGCGCTGCAGTTCAAGCGTCTCTGGTTCTGGGTCCTCGCCGCAGTCGTCGTGGGGCTGATCGCCCTATCGCGCGTCTACCTTGGCGTGCACTTTCCGCGCGACGTGTGGGGCGGCCTGGTTTTCGGCGCGATCATCGTGCTCGCATCTCTGCTCGTGAGACGCCTGGCCTTGAGCCCAGGTTCGGTCGCGACCTTGGCGCTTGGGCTAGTGGCGCCTTTCGCCCTCCATCTCCTTGCGCCGACGCCTAACTCGAACGTCTACCTCAGCGTCGTTTCCGCCTTCATTGTCGGACCTGCCGTCGTCACCCACCGCGCGAATGGCAGCGTCATCGGTCGCCTGCTTATGGGCCTGGTTGGCCTCCTGCTCGTCGCCGCCGTCATGGGCGCCAGCTCAGCGCTGATGCCTGAGGAACTCAAGCGTGGAGCCGTCGGCGGGTACCTGCGCTACCTCGCCATCGGCCTCACTGGCACCTTGGTGGCGCCCCTCGCGTGCCGCGTGCTGCGCCTTAGCGGCGGGCCAGTGGTGGCGGCTAGCGCCTCGAAGAGCGTCTGATAGCGTGGCGCCGCAAGACGCAACCGTTTCTGTGAGGCGGCGCCTGCGGCTCACGCTCGAGTTCGACGGCACCGACTTCTACGGTTGGCAGCGCCAAGCGCACGGTGAGCGCACCGTTCAGGCCACCCTAGAGGCGGCGTTCGCTGCCCTCCCAGGCGACCATTCCGCCGTCCTGGCGGCGGGCCGCACCGACGCTGGGGTGCATGCGCTCGCGATGGTCGCGCACGTGGACACGACCTCGACCATCCCGGAAGCCAAGTTGCGCCTCGCCCTCAACGCCCACCTGCCTGCCGACGTTGCCGTCACCGCGCTGTCGGCGGCAGCACCAGACTTCGAGGCGCAGTTCGACTGCCTCTACCGCCGTTACCTCTACCGCATGCGGGTCACGCGGGACGACCCGCGGGCGATGGCCATCCAACGTGACAGGCTGCTGGCCGTGCATTGGCGCCCCGACATCGCCGCCATGCAAGCTGCGACCGAGCACCTCCTTGGCACTCACGACTTCGCTAGCTTCGCTACCCAGGAGACGCGCACGACGGTGCGCACCGTTCACTTGTGTGACCTGCGCGAGGAGCGCGGCGAGGTGCGCCTGCACATCGCGGCTGACGGCTTCCTGCGCAACATGGTGAGGACGGTCGTCGGCACGCTGTTATGGGTAGGGCGCGGCAAGCTGCGCCCAGACGACCTGCCGGGCGTGCTCGAGGCCAGAGACAGGCAACGCGCCGGGCACAACGTCGGGCCGCAGGGCTTGTACTTCGTCGAGGCCGGTTACGCGCCATGGGACGCTAAGGACTCTGAGCGCGCCGCGGCAGCACTAGTGGTGTGAGCCGCGCCAGGACCGCCGCTGCTGCGGGCCCAACGTATACTTCGAGGCATGAGCATCAGAATCCGGCCGCTGGTAGACGCTGACCTTGACGCCGCCATGGTGATCGACGCGGGCTACGCGGCGGCTCACGGAGTGCAGCCGCTGGTCAACTTGGCCGCGCTGCGCTTCTTCGAGCGCAGCGGTCACTCGTTCGTGGCCGAGCAAGTCGATGAGGTGGGCGCTACCTGCACGACGGGCTTCGTCCTTGCCCAAGCCATCTGGTCGGGTGAGCGCCCTACCGTTCACGCCGCGCGCTTAGCCGTGGCGGGCGCGGCCGCCGCCACTACCAGCACCAGCCTCGTGAAGGCGCTAGTCAAGAGCGCTTACGACTCCGGGGTGTACGACCTCTACTTCCGCACCCCGGCCTCCGACGTTGCGCTTCGCGAAGCGCTAACTGGCGAGGGCTACTTACCGGACGACCACGTCACGCTCCAACTCGTCCTAGGGACGCGGGGGCAAGGCTGGGCGGAGGCGCGGCGTGCCTGACGAGGTAGCGCGGGTCCTGATGGGCGTACGCGGCATGGACACGGAACCCGCCCGCGAGCGCGTGATGGCCACGCTGCGCGAGGTGCCGGGCGTGCTCGAGGTGGCGCCGGGTGACGCAGCGCGCGTCGCCGTCGAGTACGACCCGACGGAAGTGACCGCCATGGACCTCATCAGGGCCCTGAGGCGCATCGGCTTCCTGGCCGGCATGGAGTGATGCGTCCGCGGCTCACCAGCCCTGTCCGGTAGAATGGCCCACTAACACTGCGCGGGCACGGGGCTCGCCGAGACCGGCCCCCGCCAACCCGCGCCAGGAGGACTGAGGCATGGTCGACGAGAACACGCGCCCACCAGAGGCGCAGACGCCAGCAGGGGCTGAGTCCGACACGGGCGACCTGAAGAGGAAAGCCACTGCCAAGGGCGTACCGAACATCCTCGGCCAGTTCGGTAAGACGAAGCCAGAAGCCAAGGACCGCACCGTCGATCAGGTTCGTGTCTCGGACGGCGCGCTAGCTAGCATCATCGGGCTGTCAGCTCACGAGGTTCCAGGTGTCGTCGGCATGGCGCCGGCAAGCATGTCAGAGGGGCTGAGGCGCCTCCTTGGGGCACGCCAAGTAGACGAGGGCGTCGTCATCGAACACCCGAAGGGCGAGAAGCACGCCGACGTCGATCTGCACGTCGTCGTCGCGTACGGCGTCAACATCCCGGTCGTCGCGGACTCCGTTCGCGAGCGCGTCAAGTACGCGGCGCTGCACTACGCGGGCATCACGCTCGACGTCGTGCGGGTGCGGGTGGTTGGAGTGAGTCGTGGCTGACCGGGCCAGCGCTAACGCCTGGACAGCGCACGCACTCGCTAAGGCGTTCCTCTTCGCCACGGAATGGCTCGGCGTCCACGTCGAGGAAGTCAACGCTCTCAACGTGTACCCCGTGCCTGACGGCGACACCGGCACGAACATGCACCTCACGCTGCAATCAGTGCGGCGCCAGCTGGTGGCTGACAACCCTGAGCGCATGGAGCAAGTCGCGCGGGCCCTGTCGTACGGCTCGCTCCTTGGCGCCCGCGGCAACTCTGGCGTGATCCTCTCACAAGTGCTCAAGGGCTTCGCCGACAGCATCAAGAGCCTCAGGGTCGTCGACGCGCCCGCCCTGTCAGAGGCTCTGCTCAGCGGTTCTGAGTCGGCTTACGCGGCGGTCATGAAGCCGGTAGAGGGCACCATCTTGACCGTGGTGCGCGAGTCGGCGGCAGCGGGGGAGAAGTACCTGCTGGAGGCGGCCGCAGCCGCCACCGACGGTCACGGTGTCACTCCGGCGGCCCTGTTGAAGGTCGTGCTGGCCGCCGGCCACACGGCGCTCGAACACACCCCAGAGCTCCTCCCCATCCTCAAGCAAGCAGGCGTGGTGGACGCGGGCGGCCTCGGTTACCTGCACGTGCTCGACGGCTTGCTCGCCTACTTCGAGCAGCGCGACCTGCCGCCGCCACCCGTCGTCGAGCGCCGCGCGCAGGACCAGTTCGAGGAAGAGGCGTACGGTTTCTGCACGGAGTTCCTCCTGGCAGACGTCAAGGAACCCACGAGCACCATCCGCGACCTCGTAGCGCCGTTCGGCGACTCGCTGCTCGTCGTCGGTGCGGAAGGTTTCGTCAAAGGCCACATCCACACGGAGGAGCCGGAGAAGCTCCTCGCCGCCGTCGCTCACTTCGGCCGCATGGTGCGCTCCAAGGTCGAGGACATGAGCGAGCAGCACTCCGAGATCCTCGCCGATGTCGACGCCGCCCACGCTGAGCCGCCACGCAGCGCCGCCGTGGCGGTGGCCAACGGTTACGGCGTGACCCGCGCTTTCCGCGGCCTCGGCGTGCGCGTGGTAGGTGGCGGTCAAACGGATAACCCATCGGTCGAGGACATCGCCGACGCCGTGCGCAGCGTCGGCGCGCACAGCGTGATCGTCATGCCGAACAACAAGAACGTCATCATGGCCGCGGAGCGCGTTGGCGAACTCGTGCCAGACAAGGACGTGCGGCTGCTGCGCACGCGCACGCTTGGGCAGGGCCTCGCCGCCGCGGTACTGTTCCAAGAGAACGCCGACCCAGATGAGCTCTTCAAGGAGATGGCGGAGGCGGCCACGAGCTCCCTCACCCTCGAAGTCACCCGCGCCAGCCGCGACGCAGAGATCGACGGCGTCGCCACCCGCGAAGGTGACGCCATCGGCTTGGTCGACGGCAAGCTCGTCAGTGCCACGGCCGACGCGGAATCGTGCCTCCTCGCCATGCTCGAGGGCCGTGCGGAGGACTACGAGATCGCCACCCTCTTCCACTCGACGGAGGCAACCCCAGAGCGCCTCGCTGAACTCGTGGCGCGGATCAACGCCTCCCACCCTGACCTCGAGCTGGAAGACCACCCAGGTGCGCCCGACCTGTACGCGTACCTCATGATCCTCGAATAGCCCCGCGATTCATGGGCGCTTCATTAAGGCGCCAGGCGAATGCGTCCATGAGGAGAGAGGCGACCTGGCTTAGAGTGCTAGACGGAATAGTTCGGAAGGAGGCAACCCATGAAGCGCTTCAACTTCGTTCT
>CALCHY010000355.1 GCA_937907415.1 uncultured Trueperaceae bacterium | reverse complement strand
GCCTGGCGATGCTGTTGGCGGACGTGCCGAGCATCCGGGACGTCATCCTCTTCCCCCTGCTGCGGCCGCAGTGAACGGTGCACTCCCATGGGGTTATGGACATCGCGTAGTACATTGTGAGGTCGAGGTTGCTCTGTGATCAGTTGGGTAGGAGTGTTGCGGTAGTCTACGGCCCTGGGTCTGCAGTAGTAGATGGATTGTTCAACGATGGGTTGAGTCAGTGGTCGTTCGCTATGAGAAGATGGCCGCCGTCCTCCAGATAGAGTCACTTACTGCGTAAAATCTAACGTCGCGGGTTCTCAGAATCGGACAGCATAGAACAAGTGCCACGAACACAATACCTTCCAAACATCTATGTGCCGGGCAACTAGCGGTTAGTGATGACGACATAGATTATAGCCTTCGGCGGGGCTATTGCTGGAGGTGCACGAATGGCAGCCAGTCCGATTCTCCGGTTAGGTAGATTCAAGCTCTATTTGAGAGACTTGCTTTCGGGTCCAATCGTGGTTGGGTTTGTAACCTATCTTCTGGAGAGAGGTCGAGCGTATCCTAGTTCCTGGTCTGAGATTGTGCTCAAGTTCTTGGCCGTGACCGCGTTCTATTACTTTGGGGCCGCCGTTCGTAATGCGATTTGGTCTGGTCGGGAGCTGCGGGGCGGCACGTAGGCGCTACTTCAGAAACCTCGGTGATGAACGGGGATTCGATAATGAAGCGATTCGCGGCTCGCTCCCTCAAAGCAGCAAGCCCAAGAGGACCAGATTGTAGTACGTGCTGCGATGGAGGATGCCCCAGTACGACCTAAAGCTTGAACTCGGCAGGGGTGGCGGAAAGACAGTCCGACTCCTCCGCCACACGCTGCACGTGTTCGATTAACTTCGCCGCATCGGAGATGGCGGCCTCGCGAACGATAGCGGTCTTGCCGTCCTTCAGGGTCATCTCGCTAGTCGGTGGAGTCATCACGCTCCTCGGAGCTTAGTTACGCGTCGTCTCCGCTGCCGCGGCGGCGACCGTCGAGCTGTTGGCGTGACCGGCTGCGACCCGCTTCTCCAGTTCCGCATGCGCCGACCCCAAACCTCGGAACACCCGAAGGAAGAACTGCATGAGCGGCCCGGCCGTGAGCGCGAACAGCGCCGTGCCGAGC
>CALCHY010000354.1 GCA_937907415.1 uncultured Trueperaceae bacterium | reverse complement strand
ACGTACGTTCGAGAGCGAGAGCCTCTGGGTCGAGAAGGCTCGTTGGTGGCATGCCGGGCAATCAAGACGATCGATCCCTACCACCGCTGGTAGAAATCCACCGGCGGGGAGATGCTTCTGACCCCGTCCCCCGGCACTCTTACGCCTTGTCCGGGTACCTCGGCAGTGAGTCAAGCGTTCTCATCAAGGCCAAACCGTTCAGCTACGCTGCTCGCCTATGGGCAGACCGGCGGCGAGGCCCCAGGAGAGAGCCTCCTCGATACGGCCCCGCCAAGGCGACGCCAGCCGAGAAGCCGGGGGAGGCAACGGAGGCGAACCGCCAAGACTGACACCGCGGCACAGTACCCCCTGGCTCTACAGCTGCGGAAGCGACGCCTACAACGAGCCGCCCGTGCACTGCTTCTGGCCCGCGGGGTCGTAGGCGGTGCTGCTGCCGCCGAGGAGCAGGTTGAGGCGCGAAGCCTGCAGCATGCGGCTGTAGCTGCCGTAGCAGGGCGTGGTGGCCTCCTTCCAGCAGAGGTGGGCGCCGGCGCGCACTGCGCTCTCCACCAGTTGCGCCTCGGCTGCGAAGGTGGCGCCCATGCCCGCCAACTGCGTGGTCCTCACCCAGCCGAGCACCTTGCTGGCGTGGGTCGCCACGCCGGCGCAGCTGCCAGAGATCTCCGGCAGCAGCGGCGCGATCACGCGCTGGAAGATGGTGTTGAGGATGGCCTCCAGCTTCTCCGCGAGCTCGGGGTCGCCCTCCTCGCCACGGAGCTCGGCCGTGCGCTCCTTGGCCAGCAGGTCGCTGAGCAGCTGCTCGAGCTGCGCCTCCCAGTCGCTGGGCGTGAAGTCATCGAGCGATCCCTCGATGGCGTAGGGCGCCGCCTCGGTGCCGAGGTAGGCGCCGTGCAGCGAGAAGTGGAACAGGTTGAACGTCACGCTGTTGGCGCCGCCGGTGCGCGCCGGCGCCACTAGGTGGAAGTCGCTGAAAGAGGCGCCGACGTTGTCGTCGTGGGCGGCGAAGCCGATGGCGCTGATGGCGTCGCCTGTGGCGGGCGTGACCTCGAGGGTGGCCGCGTCGTAGAGGCGCAGCCCGGCCGGCTCCAGGACCACGCCGTGCAGGCTGCCGGTCACCGGCGCGCCTTCGATACTGCTAAGCGGCGTCATGGAGATCCTGACGGAGGAGAGGAGCGCCTCGCCCGTGATGGTGAGGCGGTAGGTGGTGCCGTCTTCGCTGGTGGTCTCGAGCGTGCCGCCGGTGAGTGGGATCTCCGCGCTGACGTAGCCGATGGCCCGGTAGGCCTGCACCGTCAGGGGCTTGGGCTCGGGGAGCTTGATGGTGGGCTTGGGCGGCGGCGTGTTGGAGACGCACGCGACCAGGAACGCCAGCAAGACCATGGGTACGCCGTAGCGAAGATGCAAATTGCGCATAAGCCTGGTTCCTCCTCCCGCCATTGCGTTTTCGGCGTCAACGGCGAGTCTCTGGTTGTGATGTAGGAGCGGTGGGAAGTGCTCTTGCGGCAGGTTACAACATGTCAAGCGGGCATGAGCGGGTTACGTGTCTCGCCATGCGCGCGGCCGCTCGCGCCAACCACCGCTCCTCCAAGGCGAGAAGAGATCTAGGGCTGGAGCTATCTGCCTCGACCTGAATTGGTTACCTGTGCCACATGGTTCCCTCGTCGTTACCCATACTGTTCGTCGTTCTCCGCGCCCGGCGTGGCCGTCGCGCCTGGCCAGGTCCACTCCGTGATCTCGGGTGCGTCCTCGCCATGAGCCCGCGTGTACTCTCGGGCCCGTACCCGCGCGTCTTGCATCTGCTGCCGCAGGCCAGCGTAGCGCGCCGCCAACCCGGGCACCCGATCGAGGACGTCCATCACCAGGTGGTACCGGTCGATGCCGTTCATCATCACCATGTCGAACGGGGTCGTCGTGGTTCCCTCCTCGATGTAGCCGCGCACATGCAGGTTGTCGTGGCCGTGCCTTCTGTACGTCAGGCGGTGTATCAGCCAGGGGTAGCCGTGGTAGGCGAAGACGACCGGCTTGTCGGCGGTGAAGATGGCGTCGTACTCCAGGTCGCTGAGTCCGTGCGGGTGCTCCGATTCGCTCTGCAGGCGCATCAGGTCGACGACGTTCACCACGCGCACCTTCAACTGAGGAACCCGGTCTCGCAGGATCGCGGTGGCGGCGAGAACCTCGAGGGTCGGCACGTCTCCAGCTGCGGCGAGGACGACATCGGGTTCTTCTCCCGGTCGCTCCGCGCCGGCCCACTCCCAGACGCCGAGCCCACGAGTGCAGTGTTCGATCGCCTCGCTCATCGTGAGCCAGTTCGCGGTGGGCTGCTTGCCTGCGACGACCACGTTCACGTAATCGACCGAGCGCAGGCAGTGGTCGTATGTCGATAGCAGGGTGTTCGCATCGACGGGGAGGTACACGCGCACGATGTCTGCCTTCTTGTTCACGACATGGTCTATGAAGCCCGGATCCTGATGCGAGAAGCCGTTGTGATCTTGCCGCCAGACGTGCGAACTGAGCAGGTAGTTCAACGATGCGATCGGACGGCGCCAAGGCACCCGCCGCGCCGTCTTGAGCCACTTGGCGTGCTGGTTGAACATCGAGTCCACGATGTGGATGAACGCCTCGTACGAGTTGAGCAGCCCGTGCCGCCCGGTCAGCAGGTACCCCTCGAGCCAGCCCTGGCACTGATGCTCGCTCAGCATCTCCACGACGCGGCCCGTACGTGAAAGGTGGTTATCGGCATCTATCGGCAGGAACCCTGCATCCCACTGCTTGTTCGTCGCCTCGAACACGGCGTCCAGGCGATTGGAGGCCGTCTCGTCGGGACCGAAGATCCGGAAGCTGTGAGGGTTCCAACTGATCACGTCGCGCAGCCAACGCCCGAGCACACGCGTCGCCTCGCTCGTCGAGGCCCCTGGCGAAGGCACGTCGACGGCGTAGTCCCTGAAGTTCGGGATCCTCAGTTCCTGCCGCAGGAGCCCGCCGTTGGCGACGGGGTTGGCGCTCATCCGCAGCTCCCCGGCCGGCGCCAGTGCCGTCACGGACGCCGAGACCGCACCGTTGGGATCGAAAAGCTCCTCGGGCCCGTATGAGCGCATCCAGCTTTCAAGCAACTGCGTGTGCGCGGTCGTGTCCCTGGCGTCCGGCAACGGCACCTTGTGTGAGCGCCAGCTGCCCCCGACCGGGTGCCCGTCGATCTCTGCGGGGCAGGTCCAGCCCTTCGGCGTCCGCAGGATGATCATCGGCCATCGTGGTCGACACTGCAGGGCCCCGGACGCGGCGTCCGCCTTGATCGCGGCGATGTGGTTGATGACCTCGTCCAGGGCAAGCGCAAGACGTCGGTGCACGGCGATCGGGTCTTCGCCGTCGAAGCCGCCCGACACGAGGTAGGGCGTGTACCCGTAACCGCACATCAGCTCGAGCAGCTCGCTCTCCGGGATGCGCGCGAGTACCGTCGGATTGGCGATCTTGAAGCCGTTGAGGTGCAGGATCGGCAGGACGACGCCGTCGTGGACGGGGTCGAGGAACTTGTTCCCGTGCCATCCCGTGGCGAGCGGCCCCGTCTCTGCCTCCCCGTCCCCCACGACGGTTGCGACCAGCAGGCCCGGGTTATCGAACGCGGCGCCGTACGCGTGAGATAGCGAGTAGCCGAGCTCCCCACCTTCGTGGATCGACCCCGGAGTCTCGGGCGCCACGTGGCTCGGGATCCCTCCGGGGAAGGAGAACTGCCGGAACAACCGGCGCACGCCGTCTTCCGTGAGATCGATCGTGGGGTAGACCTCGCTGTAGGTGCCGTCCAGGTAAGCATTGGCGACCATGCCGGGCCCGCCGTGCCCCGGCCCGGCGATGAAGATCGTGTTGATCGAGCGCTCTCGTATGACCCGGTTGAGGTGGGCGTAGACGAGGTTGAGGCCGGGGGTGGTGCCCCAGTGACCGAGCAGGCGCGGCCTGACGTGCTCGCGAAGCAGAGGCTCGTGCAGGAGAGGGTTGTCCAGGAGGTAGATATGGCCGACGGAGAGGTAGTTCGCGGCGCGCCACCACCTGTCGAGGCCCTGGAGGGCCTCCGCGCTTGGCTCACTCACCTCCCGGAACGGCCACGGAAGCTGCCAGGACGCTTCCACGGCAGGACTCTCCATGCGCAACATCCTACGGCCCGATCGGATTCCTTGCCACGCCAAGCGCCGCTTGCCGTTTCGAAGCCGAGGCGCGCAGCGTGTTGTAGCCCAAGGCGGTTGGGCCCCGCTCGGCCTCCAGTATCGTCGGCTCGCTTGGCCGCGTCGCGCTCGGCTTGCTCGGAGTTGTGCACCACCACGAAGCGGCGGCTGGCGACGCTGCCAGGGTTGATGATCACTTCCTTGACCTGAAGGCCGTTCGCCAGGGTCGTGCAACGACCAGCTCGCGTCAGCGCCTCGCGCAGGCTGCCGTCCGTGCCTAAGCGCATCTTCTCGCC
>CALCHY010000353.1 GCA_937907415.1 uncultured Trueperaceae bacterium | reverse complement strand
TCGCGCAGGTCCCAGACGGAGCCGTCGTGGAAGTACGGGTAGGTGCGGGTGATGTTGCGTAGGGTCGGGACCTTGAAGATGTACAGGTCGTTGGTGTCGTGCGTGACGGCGAAGCGGCCGACGTCCATGGCCATGGTCGGCGTGTCGATGGTCACGAACTCGCGGGTTGCTTCCCAGTACGACTCAACGACGCCGAAGCGCTGCAGTGAGTTGCCTCCGACGGCGGCGCCGTTGTGGCAGCCGGCGCAGCCGTAGTTTATGAACGTCTGCAGGCCGGTCTTCTCGAGGTCCGTGAGTGCTGCGCTGTTGCCGGTGAGGTAGTCGTCGAAGCGCGCTGGGGTCACGAGGGTGCGCTCGAAGGCGCCGATGGCGTTGGCCACGTTGCCGTACACGAGCGGCTCGGCCTGGTCGGGGAAGGCGCGCGCGAACAGCTCGCCGTACTCCGGCATGGACGCCAGGCGCTCGATGGCGAACTCCTGTGAAGGTATGCCCATCTCGATGGGGTTGAGGATCGGGCCGCCTGCCTGCTCTTCGACGTCCTTGGCGCGCCCGTCCCAGAACTGCGAGGCTTGGACGGCGGCGTTCATGACGGTAGGTGAGTTTCGCGGGCCCTGCGCCCAGCCGTGACCCGTTGCGGTCTCGAGGTTGTCTACCCCGTAGGTCGCGATGTTGTGGCAACTGTTGCAGGAGAAGACGCCGGAGAGGGAGAGGCGCGGCTCGTAGTAGAGCATCTTGCCGAGGTCGACCTTCGCCTCGGTGACGGGGTTGTCCGGGTTGGCGGCCACTTCTGGCAAGGGGGCGAACAGCGCTTGGGCGGTCTGTTGCAGCTGGTCGACCTCCTGCGCGCTTGCGAAGCCAACTAGGGAGACAAGCGCTGCAATCAGCAAGACGATGGGAGTAGATCGCTTCCAACCAGTCATCGACGGTCCTTTCTGATGGCCATGAGGCCAATGCTCCGAGGCTAACAACCGGAATGATTCTGGGCTAAGGACAACTGTTCCACGGTTCTTGCCGTCGTGCGCGCGAATCCTCGAAGCGCACGGCTGCTGAGGGGGCCGCCAAAGCGCTCTCCCTCGACCAGCGACCGCTCGCGCACCGGACCAGTGCTTATAGTTGCCGAAGCATGAGCGTCGTGATCGTCCTGCTCCTTATCGTCATCAACGGCGTATTCGCCATGGCAGAGATAGCCGTAGTGTCGGCCAACCGGATGCGCTTGCAGCAGAAGGCCGAGTTGGGCGTGCCGGCAGCCAAGCGCGCGCTCGCCCTGGCCGAGAACCCGAACACCTTCCTCTCCACCACGCAGATCGGTATCACCCTCGTCGGGGTCTTCTCTGGCGCGTTCGGCGGCGCCACCCTATCGGGTCCGCTCGCCATGCAACTCGCCAAGGTGCCGTTCCTCACGGGGATCGCCGAACCGCTGGCGTTCGGCGTCGTGGTCGTCATCATCTCCTACGTCTCGCTTGTCGCGGGCGAGCTCGTCCCCAAGCGCATCGGCCTCAACGACCCTGAACGCGTCGCCATGGCCATCGGTGGGTTCATGCTCGGCCTGTCACGGGTGGCGAAACCGCTCGTGAGCTTCCTCAGCGCATCGACGAACGTGCTCTTGCGCTTACTGCGCGTGAAGCCGAGCCAAGAGGAAGAGATCAGCGAAGCCGACATCGACATGGTCATCGCGCAGGGCCTGCGTGCTGGCGTCATCGAGCCGGCCGAGCAGGAGATCATCGAGAACGCCTTCTGGTTGGGGGAGAGGAAGGCCAACGCCATCATGACGCCGCGCCACGAGGTCTCGTGGTTCGACGTCGAAGCCGGGCCGCAGGAGATCCTCGAGCGCCTCGGCGCCGAACCGCACGGTCGTTACCTCGTATGCGAAGGCCAACTCGATAACGTCGTTGGCTTCGTGGCTATCAGGGAGATCTTGGCCGCGCGCCTGCAAGGCGGCCCGTTCGACTTGCGCAGCATGGTGCGCAAGCCGCTAATGGTGCCTGAGACGCTACCCATCCTCACGCTCCTCAACAGCTTCCGGGAGTCGCGCACGCACTTCGCGGTCGTGCTCGACGAGTACGGCGGGGTAGAGGGGATCGTGACGCTAGCGGACATCCTCGAGGAACTGGTCGGCGACATCCTCCCCCCAGGCGAGGAGGACGTGCCGGAGTCCCTCGAGTTGGGCGAGGGCCTGTGGCGCGTGCAGGGCTCGATGCACGTGGATGACTTCGTCGACATGTTGGGCCTGAAAGACGACGTGGTGCCGGAAGGCAGCGGTTACCAGACCGTCGGCGGTCTCCTAGCCGACCGCCTCGGGCGCGTGCCCCAAGTGCAAGACGAGACCGTGTGGCAAGGCTTCCGTCTCGAAGTCGAGGAGATGGACGGCCTGCGCGTCGGTTGGGTGAAGGTAGCGCGCGAGGCTGTTGAGGAGCCGGAGTGGGAGTGAGGACCCTTACGTAACCCGCGCCGCGAAGTCACCGCGGCCTAACGCTATATCCGCACGCTCGAAGTCTCCCAGCGCAAGCTCCTCGTCGCTCTTGCCGTCCAGGGCGTCGTAGAAGGCGATCGCCGTCGCTGCCGCCTCCAGGCGCTCCTCGAAGCTACCCGCGTGATCGAGCCAGGAGAACAGCGCGTCCTCGGCCCTGGCGTACCTGTCTGACGCGAACTCGTAGCGGAAGCGGCGCTCGAAAGTGCTGAGTGGTCGGAGGTCGCTTGGCACCTCGCTAAGCAGCGCCTGCACGCGGTCGTCGAGGTCGGGTTCGCCTAGGTTCACGGCGCCGGCTTCGAGCAGCACGGCCAACGCGGCGTTGCGTAGGCGCAGCACCTCCGGATCGTCGTCTGCCGCGCCCGCCGCCACCGCCGCCTCTGCGTCCACGCTCAGCAGGGCGCCAAGTAGGTAGGCGCGTTCGCCGTCGACGTAGCCAGCGGTGCCGAGCACCCCGATGAGGTCCTCGACGCCGAGGCGATGAACGAGGCTGCGGCTCGTGCCGAGGTTCGCGAGGTAAAGCGTTTCGATCTCGCGCTCAGCGGCGCTCAGGTCGAAGCGCGCGGCCTCGACGACGCTCGAGCGTGCCAGCAGCAGCTTGGCCATGAGCGCAGCGAGTTGCTGGATGGTGCGTTCGATCAGTTCGTCGCGGATGGGCACGACCGTAGGCTATTACAACTGTGCGCCGAGGTTGCGGCCGCAGGTTGGCGAGGTACGCGTATTATCCTGGCTGACATGCCTTTGACCGACATCGAGCTGCGCGTGCTTGGCTCCCTCGTTGAGAAGGAAAGCACCACGCCAGAGAGTTACCCCCTCACGAGCCAGGCGCTGGTTACCGCCTGCAACCAGAAGACCAGCCGCGACCCCGTCACCAACTACCACCTGCAGGACGTCCTCGAAGCGGTGCAGCGCCTGCGCGACAAGGGGCTGGCCTCCACCGTTCAGGAGGTAAGCGACCGCGTGCCGAAGCACCGCCACAAGCTGGCCCAGGCGTGGTCAGTCAACGCGGAGGAGCTCGCGCTACTGAGCGTGCTCATGCTCCGCGGAGCGCAGACGCCTGGCGAGTTGCGCACTCGCACCGACCGCTACGTCTCCTTCGCTGACGTGCCGGCGGTCGAGCGCGTTCTGGTCGGCTTGACCGAGCGCCCAGCGCCGCTCGTGGAGAACCTGGGCCGCGCCCCAGGCCAGAGCCAGGACCGCTGGGTTCACAAGCTCGGCGCCGACGAGGAACGCATGCAGCCGCGTGTCCGCCCGCGCCGCGTCGACGGCGCGGAAGGCGACCACTCCGCGGCGCCAGAGTCAAGCGGTTCGCCGTTGGCGGTGCTGCTCAGGCGCATGGAGGCGCTTGAGCGCCGCGTCGACGAGTTGGAGAGTCGACTGGCGGAGTAACGGTCACGAAGGGCGCGAGCCCTTCAGCAACTCGTTGACTTCGGCGTCCGTCGTTTGGTTGAAGTCCGCGTACCACTCGCCGACGCTGCCGAAGGCCGTTGGCTCTGCCACGCACACGACCTGGTCGGCCTCCGCCTCCAGCAGCGCGCGCGTTTCGGGCGAGGCCACCGGCACCGCCACTATCACGCGGGCCGCGCCGAGGCCCCTGGCCGCCGCCACCGCCGCGCGCATGGTGGCGCCGGTAGCCAACCCGTCGTCGACCAACACCACGACCTTGTTGGCGAGGTCGAGGGGTGGGCGGTCGCCGCGGTAGTTGGCGGCGCGGCGCACGAGCTCGCGGCGCTCCCGGTTGGCTAGCGCCTCGAAATCGGCGTCCGACACGCCGCTATCCCCAGTCAGGGCCTCGTTCCTCACCAAGAACCCGCCTTGAGCTATGGCGCCGATCGCCAACTCAGGCTGGTTCGGGTGCCCCACCTTACGCACGGGCAGCACGTCGAGCGGCGCACCCAGTTGCCGCGCCACCTCGGCGGCCACCGGCACCCCTCCGCGGGGTAACCCGACCACCACCGTGTTCCCGCCGTGGAACTCGCCAAGCTCCCAGGCCAGCTTCTCGCCTGCGTCGATTCGGTTACGGAACAGCGTCATGGCTAATCCTTCGGCATCACGTGGCTAGGTAAGGGTTAATCGACCAAGTGACCGAGCTTCTCCTCCTTGGTGCGCAGGTAACGCTCGTTGTACGGGTTCTGGCCGACGTGCAGCGGCACCCGCTCGACGGTCTCGAGACCGAAGCCGCGTAGCGCCGCCAGCTTGCGCGGGTTGTTGGTGAGGAGCCGCATGCTCTTCACGCCCAAGTCCGCGAGGATCTGGGCGCCAACGCCGTAATCGCGGCCGTCGACGGGCAAGCCGAGCTGCTCGTTGGCTTCTACCGTGTCGTAACCCTCGTCCTGCAAGTGATAAGCCCGCAGCTTGTTGAGGAGCCCGATGCCGCGCCCCTCCTGCCGCAGGTAGACGAGCACGCCGGCGCCCTCTTGCGCGATGGCGGCCATGGCCGCGTCGCGCTGCGCACCGCAGTCGCAGCGCAGGCTATGCAGGGCGTCACCCGTGAGGCACTCGGAGTGCATGCGCACGAGCACCCCCTTGCCGTTGCCGGACGCGTGCGCCACGTCACCCAGCGTCAGGGCAACGTGCTCGGCGCCGGTCAGTTCATCGACGAAGCCGTGCACCATGAACTCACCGTAAGGCGTCGGCAACTTGGTGCTGACCACGCGGCGCACAAATGCGTCTTGCGCCAGGCGGTAGCTGATGAGGCTAGCGATGGTGCCGACCTTGACGTGATGCTCGGCCGCGAACTCCTTGATGGCGGGGAGGCGCAGCATGCTGCCGTCGTCGGCCATGAGTTCGGAGATGGCGGCGGCAGGCTCGAGGCCAGCCAGGCGGCAGAGGTCGACGCTGGCCTCGGTGTGCCCGGCGCGGCGCAGCACCCCGCCGTCCTTCGCGCGCAGCGGGAAGACGTGACCCGGACGCGCGAGGTCGCTGCCGCTCGCGCCCGGCGCCACGGCGGTGCGGATGGTGACGGCGCGGTCGTGGGCGCTGATGCCGGTGCTGATGCCGTTCTTGGCTTCGATGCTCACGGTGAACGCCGTGCCGCGCCGCGCGGTGTTGTCGCGTACCATCGGCGGCAGGTCGAGGCGATCGGCGGCACCCTCCTCCAACGCCAAGCAGACGACGCCGCCCGTGTAGCGGATCATGAACGCCAAGTTCTCGGTGGTCGCGAACTGGGCGGCAACCACGAGGTCGCCCTCGTTCTCGCGGTCCTCGTCGTCAACGACGATGATGGGGCGGCCGGCGCGTAGCTCGGCAAGTAGCTCTGGCACGGTGGCGATGCCAGTCGCTTCAGCCGCGCCGTGAGCATCTGTTTGGTCAGGCATGCGCGTTTCCTTTCGCTACGAGCTGCAAACGCTCAACGTACTTGGCGAGAACGTCGCTTTCGACGTTCACGCGGGAACCGGGCCGCAACTCGCCAAGGGTCGTGACCTCGAGAGTGTGTGGGATGAGCCACAAGCTGAACTCGTTGGCTGGCCACTCCGGTTGCGTTCCTCCAGGGCCGCCGACGTCCACGAGGGTGAGGCTCACGCCGTCGACCGTCACGCTGCCCTTCGGCACCAGGTGGGCGGCTAGCGCGGGTGGGGCGGCGACACGCAGAACGTAAGCGCCGGGCTCGGCGCTCAGCTCGAGCACTTCCCCAACGCCGTCCACGTGTCCTGAGACGATGTGGCCGCCTAAGCGGTCGGACACCCGCAGCGCACGCTCTAGGTTGACTTTGGAGCCGAGCGACCACCGCGGCGCCGTCTTGGCGACGGTCTCGCGCGAGAGCTCGACGTCGAACGACTGCTCGTCGAAGGCGATCACCGTGAGGCAGCAACCGGAGACGCTGATGGAGTCGCCTAGTTTCACGTCGCCCAGCACGCGTTGCGCTGCGATGGTGAGGCGCACGTCGCCGTCTTCGGCGACCCTGGTTACGGTGCCGACCTCCTCGACTATGCCGCTGAACACTTCAAGCCTCCGTCTCGGCCGCGGTTGGCGCGTTGACGACCTTACCCGTGATGAGCAGGTCTGGTCCGATGGTTTCCGTGACGACGTTGGTGATGGTGAAGGCGTCGTCGATGCTTGCCACGCCGAGGCCCGCTAGCGGCCCTGAGGCGGAGCCGCCGAGGAGCTTCGGCGCCACGAACCACGCGACGCGGTCTACGGCGTGAGCAGCGAAGAACTCCCACGCGAGCGAGCCGCCGCCCTCGAGCATGATGCTCGTGATGCCAAGTTCGAGCAGCGCGGTAAGCGCCTCGGTTACGGGGGGCCGACCGTGGCTGGCTGGCAGGGAGACGATCTGCGCGCCGGCGGCCTCGAGCGCCTTGGTGCGCTGCGGTGGCGCGTCCGTGGTCGCGACGATGATTACGCGGGCGCGTTGGCCGTTCGGCGCGTCTGCGAAGAGCATCGCGGTGGTTGGGGTGCGGGCCATGCTGTCGAACACGACCTTGGCTGGAGTGTGCCCATCCGGGATGCGGGTCGTGAGGGCCGGGTCATCGAGCAAGACGGTGTTGACGCCTACGGCGACGGCGTCGTACTCGTTGCGCCAATGGTGGACGCGGCTGCGGGCCGTCGGACCCGTGATCCAGCGCGAGCGACCCGTGCGCACCGCGATCTTGCCGTCGAGCGACATGGCGGTCTTGTAGAGGACGAACGGGCGCCCCAATAGCCACGTCGTGCGGTAGACCTCGTTCTGCACTTCCGCCTCGGCCTGCTGCACGCCAACGACGACCTCGATGCCAGCCTCGCGCAGGCGCTGCAGTCCGCGTCCGTCGACGCGTGGGTTGGGGTCGCTCGTGGCGACCACCACGCGTGCTACGCCCGCGGCGATGAGCGCGTCCGTGCATGGGGGCGTGCGGCCATGGTGGTCGCACGGCTCGAGGGTGACGTACGCGGTGGCTCCACGTGCCCCCTCTCCCGCGTCGTCGAGGGCGTTGACTTCGGCGTGGGGTCCGCCTGCGCGGGCGTGCCAACCTTCGCCTACCACGGTGCCGTTCTTGACTATCACGCACCCGACTAGGGGGTTGGGGCTGACGCGCCCACGGCCGTGCTCGGCTAGCGCGAGCGCCAGGTTCATGTAGCGAACGTCGCTGGCTGCACGTTCGGCCGAGAGGTCGTCTGGGGTTCCTTGTTCCATGGAAGCCGCGACCGCTTTTCGCGGTCGTCGCTTCACCTCCTTCTCTCATCCGGACTGTTACCGTCGGCACCGGAATATCACCGGTTCAAGCTCACCGTAGTGAGCGTCGCGGGCTAAGGCGCTTGCTGTGCTTCGCGCCCTTCACCGCCGGTCGGGAATCTCACCCTGCCCTGAAGGGGTTAGCTAGTTTTGGGCGGCGTTACCACGCCGCCTTCGAGCATGATAAGCCGCCCTAGGCCGTTGCCAAGTACCGCGACGTGGTGTCTGGCGCTCGCTGCTACGATGAACTTCATGACAACACCTTCGTTCGCAGAACGCTCGCAGGCTTACGCAGAGCTGTTGGTTAGGGTTGGAGTCAACCTCCAGCCGGGCCAGAAACTCATCGTGCGAGCTAACGTTGACGCCGCCCCCATCGTTCGCCGGGTGGTTGACGTGGCTTACCGCATTGGCAGCCCGTACGTCGAGGTCCTGTGGGCGGACGACGCCGTCACGCGCTCGCGCTTCCTTCATGGCCCGGAGGGCAGCTTCGGGATCATCCCGCAGTACCGCGCAGACGCCATGAACGCCCTCGCTGCGGAGGGCGCCGCGTCCTTGGCGATCCTGGCTGACGACCCTGACGCCCTCGCTGGCACCGACCTCGAGCGTTTCGCTACTTTCCAGAAGGCGTGGCGGCCCGTGGTGCGCCCATACTCCGACCTCGCCATGAGCGACCGCATCGCTTGGTGCGTGGCCGCCGCAGCTGCGCCGGCCTGGGCGCTCAAGGTGTTCCCGGACTTGCCCGAGGCGGAGGCCATGACCGCGCTGTGGGACGCCATCTTCACGGCGACGCGCGTTACCGAACCCGACCCCGTCAGCGCTTGGCGCAGCCATAACGCTGGCTTGGCCCAACGCAAGGCGCTCCTCAACGAGCGGCGTTACTCCGCCTTGCGCTTCAAGGCGCCGGGCACGGACCTGCGCGTCGGACTAGCCGATAACCACATGTGGGACGGCGGCGTTTCAACCTTGCCTAACGGCGTGCCGTTCGTTGCCAACATGCCAACGGAGGAAGTGTTCACGGCCCCGCACCGCGAGCGCGTGGACGGCGTGGTCCGCGCCAGCATGCCCCTCGCATACAACGGCATCCTTATCGACGACTTCGAGCTCGAGTTCAAGGACGGCGCCGTCGTCAAAGCCACGGCGGGCAAGGGTCAGGCGGCGCTTGACGAGATCCTCGC
>CALCHY010000352.1 GCA_937907415.1 uncultured Trueperaceae bacterium | reverse complement strand
CCAACGGCCGCCGCCTGTTCGTCGCCCACGTGCTCCACTTCATGGAGCCGTACCGGCACCTCCGCGAAATCCTCGAACGCCCCGAAACGCAACCGCTAGGGCTAACGATGAGCCGTCATGTCTCCACCCCGTGGCGCGAGAATGCGTGGCGCCCCCGACTGGAAGCGTCGGGCGGACCGGTACTCGACCTTTTGATTCACGACGTCGACCTGATCAGGAGCGTGCTCGGCCTGCCGAGAAGCGTGACCGCGCACGGCCACATGCACGAGGAGTACCCAGTCCACTACCACGCCCTACTCGACTACGGCCCAACCGGACCCACCGTGAGCCTCTCCGGCGGCATCACCGACATGCCAGGCAGGCCCCTACAACAGCGCTACACCCTCCACGCGGAAGACCTAACCCTCACCTTCGACCCAGCGCGCGCCCCCCAACCGGTCCTGACGCAGGCCGGCCACGACCCCGAAAGCATGCCGACCCGCGACGGCGACCCCATCGCGGCAGAACTCCAGTACGTTATCGACGCCCTCGCCGGTCGCCACGACGGCTCTTTACTTGATGCCGCCGGAGCGGCGGACTCACTGGCCATCTGCCTTGCAGCAACCAGCTCCATCACCTCCGGCGCGACCATCTCGATCTGCATGGACAACCCAATAGGAACAGGAGAAGGAAGATGAACGACCTCAACAATGTGCAGCAAGCCGCGGTACTCAAGCTCCTACATGCCCTCATAGACCAAGACGCCGCGCGCGTCATTGTCCCCGCATACGAGCCGCGCGCGGGCTTCTGGTTCGGTGGCGGCAACCTCACCGAGGATGATGCCGGGACCCTGTGGCTGGTTGGCCGCTACCGCAACTTTGGCGACTCCCGCACAGGCCTCGGGGCAGGCGAGCGCGGGCTGGAATGCGCCCTGTTCCGCTCCACGGACCGCGGCGCGAGCTTCGAGAAGGTACGAAGCTGGTCGAAGACCGACCTCACCGGCGATTACGCTGAGGTCCTGTCAATCGAGGGCACGGCGCTCAACCGCCTTGGAGACGGGAGTTGGGAACTCTTCGTCTCAACCGAGCGTGCGCGCGACTACCCGGAGGAATACGCCGGGTACCAAAAGCCCGGCACCGGCGTCTGGGGCATCGAACGCCTGCGCGGCGCCTCCCCCGACACGCTGGACGCCACCACGCTGCAAAGCGTGCTCGACAGCAACACGCCCGAAGCGCTACACGTCAAAGACCCTTCCATCCTCACCAGCGGCGACGCTGCCGAGCTCATCTTCTGCAGCCACCCCATCTCCTGGGCATCAAGCAACACGGGCCTCGCCGCCCGCGCGAGCGCCGACGAGCAGCTCACCGTGCGTTCCTGGCAGCTCGTCCCCCGCGGCACCGTGTGGGACGTCGCCGTCACGCGCGTGACGGGAAGCATGCACCTCCCCCGCAGCGGCGTGCTAGCAGACGCGCCAGCTGGAACAATCCTGTTCTACGACGGCGCTGAATCCCTACGCCAACTGGACGAGAACCCCAACGCCCTCAAACGCCCACGCGGCTTCTCATGCGAGGAGCTCGGCGGAGCGATGTGGGCCCCACAAGGCGTTCCCGGAGCCGCTCAACGCCTCTCAGCAACCGCCCCCTTGTTCCTCTCCCCCCACGGGTTCCGAACAAGCAGGTACGTGAACGTACTCGAGACAGCCGACGGGCTACGAGCCATATGGCAGCAATCGCAACCCGACGGCTCCCAGCCGCTCGTCATGAACGAGCTGCCCAGCTCCGCGGTGACGGAGATCCTCGCGAGCTAACGGGGCCACTGGGCGGTCTCGGTTTCGCCGGGAGTGGGACGCGGCGGCGCTTGCCCCCGACCTGCTCCCGGTTGGCTCCGAGACGGCGCTTTCCAGTAGTCGTGCACTTCGGTTGCGCAGCACCGGTAACTCTTCGCCACTACACGACTTCGACACTGCTCAACCTCCGCCAATCTTGCTTCCGGGGTCCAGCGAGCATGGTGACTTGGGCGTCGCTATCGTTTGACGAAGTGTGCATCGCGTTTGGGCGTAGGCCGGTCTGAAGCCGTTACGCCCAGCTGGGCGTAACGGCCATGACCCAGTCGGCCGCATCAAATCCGAACCAACAGTAGAGAACCAACGCAACAGCGCATCCCAGAGCGCTCCGCCTAGGGCGTGGTATCTCTGCCTTCTTTGTTCAACAGCCGCAACGGGCAGCTCTGCGGCAGGCAGAGTGGCGTGCCGCTCACGGGATCGCGTACCACATGACATTCGAGCCCAAACACGTCGCAGATGAGGCTGTGGTCGATGATGTCGCGCGGGTCGCCCTCGGCTACCACCTGGCCGCCGCGCATGGCGATGAGGTGGTGCGCGTAGCGGCTGGCTTGGTTGATGTCGTGCAGCACCATGACGATGGTGCGTCCCTCGCGCTCGTTGAGCTCGTCGAGCAGGGAAAGGATCTCCACCTGGTAGGCCATGTCGAGGAAGGTGGTCGGCTCGTCGAGGAGCAGCACAGGCGTCTGCTGGGCCAACGTCATGGCGATCCAGGCGCGCTGTTTCTGCCCACCCGAGAGGGTGTCGAGCACGCGGCCGTGCATATCGGCGAGGGCGGTGGTCTCCAGCGCCCACTCCACGGCCGCCTCGTCCTCCTCCGACCACTGCCGCAGGAGGCTCTGGTGCGGATAACGACCCTGGGAGACAAGCTCGCGCACGGTCATCCCCTCCGGCGCCGTTGGGCCTTGCGGCAACACGCCCAGCTGTCGCGCTACTTGCTTACTCGACAGGCGAGCGATGGACTTGCCATCCAGCAGCACTGCTCCCGCGCGCGGCGCCATGAGGCGCGCCAGGCCACGCAAGAGCGTCGACTTGCCACAGCCGTTGGGGCCCACGAGAGCAGTTACCTTCCCGTTGGGGATGGTGACGCCCAGCTCTCGAATGATCACCTGCTGGTCGTAGGCGAGGGTCAGGTTCTGGGCGGCGAGCATCGCCATCTATCATGCACTCCTTCCGCGCAGCAGTAGGTAAAGCAGGTAGGGAGCTCCGATCACGGCTGTCACTATTCCCACCGGCAACTGGGCGGGAGCGATCACGGTGCGGCCGATCAGGTCGGCCACCAGCACCAGGAGCGCGCCGAAGAGCGCGCTCACCGGCAGGAGTCCCTCGTGGGCTGGGCCCACCAGGCGCCGGGCCACGTGGGGCGCCACGAGGCCCACGAACGAGATGGCGCCCGCCATGGCCACCGCCCCGCTCGCCAGCGCCACTGCCACCAGAATGAGTCCGGTACGAGCGAAGTTGACGCGCTGCCCGAGCGCCTTGGCGGGTGCCTCGCCGAGCGTCAGCACGTTGAGCGCACGGGCGCCCAGCAGCGCGAACGGTGCCAGCACCAGCAGCCACAGGCCCATGGTTCGCACGTGGCCCCAGCTGCGGCCGTAAACACTGCCGGTAAGCCAGAGCAGCGCCCGCTGAACCTCGGTGATGCCGCCGAGGACGATCAAGTAGGTGGTGAGCGCCGACGCCACCGCCGCGACGCCGATGCCCACCAGCAGCAGGCGCATCGGCGAGCTGCCACTGTCCCAGGCGAGCAGGTAGATGAGCGCTGCGGCGCCGAGCCCGCCCAGCAGCGCGACGGCGGGCAGGAGGTTGCCAGATGTGGCCGGAGATAGCGTCAGCAGCGCCACGGCGGCTAGGCCGGCGCCCTGGCTGATGCCGAGCACGCCGGGTTCGGCCAGGCCGTTGCCAGTGATGCCCTGGAGGATAGCGCCCGACAGGGCCAACGCGGTGCCGACCAACATGGCCAGAACGATGCGTGGTAGGCGGAACTCGCGGACTACCAGCGCGTGGTCGGGGTTGCCTGTGTCGAGTCCGACCACGGCGCGCACCACCTCGAACGGGGCTATCCGGAGCTCGCCCTGGCTCACGCTCAGCACGGTCATGGTGGCGAGCAGCGCCAGCAATACGGCCATCACTGGCAACGAGCGGCGCGGTAAACGCATCGAGAGCCCGCGCAGGCGCACGACCAGCCAAACGTCATTGCCGTCTTGCCGCTTCGCGCTCATCGCCTCATACGCGTGCGCGCCAGGTAGATGAAGAAGGGGGCGCCGATGAGCGCCATGAGCACTCCAACGGGGATCTCGTTGGGCTTGGCCGCGAGGCGTGCGCCGACGTCTCCCAACGACACGAGCGCCGCTCCGAGCAGGGCGGATAGCGGCACTATCCAGCGGTAGTCGACGCCTACGATGAAGCGCGCCAGGTGCGGCGCCACCAGGCCGACGAAGCCGATGGGGCCAGCTAGCGCCACCGAACCGCCCGCCAGCAGCACTGCTACCAGGCCGGCGACCAATTTTATCCAGCCGGAGCGCACCCCGAGCCCGCGCGCAACGTCGTCGCCCAGGGAGAGGGCCGTGAGTTGCCGCGCCAACGGCACGCTGAGCAGCAGCCCGGCGAGCATGTACGGCGCGGTGAGCCGCAGCAGTTCCATGTCACGGCCCGCCAGCGAGCCGGCGGTCCAGAAACGCACTTGATCGAGCGTGTTCAGGTCGAGCAGCAGGAGCGCGGTGGTGAGCGAGCCGAGGAAGGCTGCCAGCACCGCGCCCGCCAGCGCCAGCCGCAGAGGCGAGCTGGCGCCCACCCCGGGCGCAGCGGCCAGGGCGTACACGAGAGCGCCGGCCAGCAGCGCCCCCACCAGTCCAAAGAGGGCGTAGGTGGCCAGCGGCGGGTTGCCTAGCAGGAGCACGGCGATCACCACGGCCAGGGCCGCGCCGGCGTTCACGCCGAGGATGCCGGGGGAGGCGAGCGGGTTGCGCGTGAGTGCTTGCATGATGGCGCCGGCTACGGCCAGCGACGCCCCCACAAGCAGGCCGGCCAGGGTGCGCGGGAGGCGCACGGTGGTGAGGATCAGATCGTTGATCGAGCCGCTAGGGGAGAAGATGCCGCCGAGCACCTCGCCGAAGGGGATGCGCATGCTGCCCACCGACATGCTGGCCAGTGCTAGGCCGATTACCACGAGTGCTGCCAGGGCAAGTAGCGCGCCCCGCCCGAACCGCCGCCTGGCCGACGCCCTATTGCCGGTCATGGCATCACTACATTGGGCAGGGCAGCGTTGCTGGCCGAGAGCTGCGTGACGCGGTACTGCGCATAGGGTAGCTCTTCGGCGCTATCGGAGCGGGGCCGGATGTCAACCCAGTGGTCGAGCTCGACCAGCGCCTCGTAGCTCACCGCGGCATGCGCCAGCTGGGCGTCGATCCTCACCCGCTGCCAGCGCGGCTCCCTCGCGTCTTCGACGTCGAGCACCGCGCCGCGTTTATGGAACTCCAGCCAGCGCCAGCCTTCGCGCCCCAGCAGCTCGCGCTCGAGTGCTTGGAGGAACGGCCCGTCCAGCGCCGCCCAGCCGCGGTAGCGCTCGCGCAGCTCCGCGCTGGGGCGCCGGTGGTCGAGGAGGGTGGCGGCGCCGTAGTCGTCGAGATGGGCCCAGAACCTGCCCGAGGGGAGCTCGAGCAGGGTGGGGGCGAACACGTGGCCGCCGAAGTGGCTCACGCGCCACACGCGGGCGTCCGCCGCGGCGCGCGCCCGTAGGCCATGGTAGATGGGCACACCGTACAGCCCGCAGGCCGCGTCTTCGCTACCGTGGGTGCAGACCATCAATTCGCGGGCCGCGGCGTGCACCCGCAGGGGCTCGAACTCCGGTGCGGCGCCGCGGTCCGTGATGAGCGCAGTTACCAGCTCTCCGACGCGCGCCTCGGGCACTAGGTACTCTGCGCGCTGGTAGTTGGCGAAGGCGCCGTCCGGGCGCGAGCACCAGAGCACCCGGCGCCGCCCCGGCGCCGAGTACTCCTCGTCAGGCGCCATGGCCAGCATGCTCAGCCGGTAGGGCGCCTCCAGGCGGTAGCGCGCCACCGCCTCGCGCACCCCGGGCGGCAGCTTCGAACGGCTGTCGAACAGGCCGCGGGGCCACGGTAGGGGCAGCTCGAACGCCACGAAGGCGTCGTAGCTGCCCGCATAGCCAATCGGGTCCAGCCCGCGGGCGATGGCGAACAGATTGCACAGGTGTTGCGGGCCGTCCATCCGCAGAACGCCGACCTAACCGACGCTCGTCGCGCGCGCCTCAGCGTGACAGGTCGGACTCAACGGGCGGCCTCGTCGACCAGGTAGGTGAAGAGGTCGTCGACCACCATGTTGGCTGCGATGGGGCCGATGCCGAGCATCCAGTAGGCGTCGGGCACGAAGTGCACGTTGCCTTCGCGCACCACTCGCAGCGCCTGCCACAGCGGATCCTGGCGGAACTGCTCCAGGCTGGTGGCCTCGGCGGGTCCGTAGCTGGTCACGAACATCACGTCGGCGTCCATCAGCGCGATGCCTTCGCGGTCCACGTAGAGCGCGAACTCCTTGGCTTGCTGGGCAGTGGGGCGCGGCAACCCCGCGTCGGAGATGATGGTGCCGATGAACGACTCGGAGAGGTAGATGCGCACCTGTCCCGGGAGGAAGCGGACGACGGAGACGGTCGGCAGGTCACCGAGCGCGGCGCGCAGGTCGGCCAGGCGCGCGTCGTAGTCGGCGAGCAGCGCTTCGGCCTCGGCTAGCTTGCCCAAGCTCTCGCCGTTGGAGAGCAGGTTCTGCTTCCACACCACGCCCACGGTCTCCGTGAGGACGGTGGGTGCGATCTTGGAGAGCTGGTCGTAGATGGCCTCGTGCCGCAGGCGGCTAGAGAGGATCAGGTCCGGGTGCAGTGCGAGGATCGCCTCCAAATTCGGCTCGGCGATAGTTCCCACCAGGGCGATGCCGCCGGTGCGGTCGCCGAGGTACTCAGGGAAGCTGCCAGCGGCGAAGGCGCTTACCGCGCCCACCGGAACGACGCCCAGCGCCAGGGAGCTGTCAAGCTCGCCGGTGTCGAGCACCACTACACGCTGCGGCTGGAGCGGCACGCAGGTGATGCCCATGGCGTGCTCCACCAAACGGCCGTCGCACGTGGCCGCGTCCGGCTGGGCGAAGGCGGTGCTCACCAACGTGAACAAGACGAGAGTCATTAACGGCCGGAGGACGGCGAGCGTCTGCGTGTTGCCTATCATGCTGGTTCTCCTAGTCACGAGGGGGTTGGCCCGTCATGGGTGCAGTTTAATCCCGAGTGGTGTGCTCAGGTATCGGCGAAGTGTAAGCGTACGCCCCGTACCGTGACAAGTGGGGGATCGTAGGCGCGGAGCGAACCGGAACGGGCGCTGGCGTGCTTGGCTGGTAATGAGACGCCTCTTCGCGCCCGGTGGGAAGCCCACCCAAACAGTCAGCGGCGGACCCGGAATTGCTTTGGTTCCCGCAACGTGCGGGTTAGGACTCAGCTCTAGCATGAGATATGACGATTGGGCAACTGGCGCTGCACCCGCGCGAACCGGTGAAAGCTTTGCACTATTGGACGGACTTGGGCCTCCTTGCAGCTGAGCGCAGTGTAAATGCGTGCCGCTACTACGGCGCCGAGGACGCCGACCGCGCAGGCCGGCTGGAGCGGGCTAAGGCACAACCGCTCCCCACCTGCGAAGGACAAGGCTGCATTTATCTCGCCTAAGCGCCGCCGGCTAGCGCACCACCACCACTTGACCCCCCTCACGGGAGGGCCTGGTCTGCGGAAATGACCTACTTCAGGGAACTCCGACTATGACTTGCTGATAGTCGGCACGGGCGATGTGGGCACCTCCGCCGCCATCACAATCTACCCGCATCTCGCGAGCGAGGCGCCAGCGCCTAGCAACAGGCGCAGGTGTGGTGTTCGGCTTAGCTAGTAGTCAGTGATGGCGTGTGTGTTCATCCCCGAACCTAACGGTGATCCGGAGTCTGCCGCCCAGCGAGCTAATGTACGCCCGCAAAGTGGCCACGCGCACGCGGTCCAGTTGTCCCTGCAATATGTAGGTGAGTTCGACCGCAGTAACCTGTTGGCGCTGCGGCAGCTCCTCGAGCACGATATCCGCATTCTGTCTGCGCTGGGCGAGTTCATAGCCGAGTTGCGGGGCGAGCAGGCGGCCTTTGTGTGCTGCGATCTTCTGGTCGTCTAGGCGTGCTTCGCTAATGGCTCGTGCGCGAATCTCCTTCCATTTCCTGGCCATGGCGACTTCTTGGTTCTCTCGAGGGGTGGCGGCTTGTTCCCGGGCTGCTCGCTGCGGTGGTGGCGGGCGGGTATGGAACAGCGGTCCGTCCGTTCGGGCCGCAGGCGTGGCTCAAACCCGGGTTCATCACCGGCATAAGGCTGGGAGGGGAGTAGCCTCAGGACTACCAGGAGAGCTTAGCAGGCGGCGTATGGGTCGCCCAGGCGTCGGCTCCGGCCGCCCTGCTCCAGAGTTCCGGGCCCGCTCTAGCATTAGTCGCTTGTGGGTTATTCGGAGAGTTTGGTATAGAGGTCGGCGAACTCTTGGTGGTTTCGCTCGTAGACGGCCATGATGTGAGGTCGGGTCTCGCGCTTCTGCGTTAGTTGGCGGGCGACAGCTTCAGCGGTCAGGTCATCGAGTGGCCTGCCTTCGGCGCTGGCTATTTCGCGCAGTTCTTCCCGCTGTAGGAAGGAGGTTAGGGGTGGGAACAGCCACGCGAGAAGCGCCGCGCTTCTAGAGAGGGCGGTAAGTGGAGTCGAGAGCAGAATACGGAGGTCTAGGCGAGGACTTCCTGCTGCGGCATCACGAGCAAGCGCACTTTTGTCGCTTCGTCAGGTTGCTCCTACCGCCGGATTACCTCGTTGGCGAAGGCAACGAGTCTCTCGGCCTGCCTCATCGCAACCTTTAGGTCGTCGCGGCTCACGTAGATGATCCCGTACTGCGCCGTGTCCTTCAGATCGATTAGGCGCCGCAGCCAGGTGGCTGCCTCCGCGCCGCCCGGCGAGATCTCGGCAACCAGCGCCTCTGCGTCGTGGTGGTCGCTGCCCCGCGAGCGGCGACCCAAGGCGCGGCAGCAGGCCGCGTCCGCTGCCGCGATGCCGGCGAGGACCGCCAAGGAGGCGGCTACGTTCCGGAACGCCCCCTCGTCCTCGCTGTCGATCAGGCCCGCGACCTCCAGGAACTTCGCGGCCGTCCCCGCCCGGGTGCGCGCCTCCGCCGGGCCGCATGCCTGCGTACGGCCACGCTGGCGGCTCATCGTTTTCCCCGCTCCAGCAGGGTTGCGACGGCGGGTCCCACGAGGGCGACAGCGTCCTGCTCAAGCTCCTCGACGACGAGCGGACGCTCGCGCGCCAGTCGCCCCAACTCCTGCTCCGCCACCTCGGCGATCCCCGCGTGGTTCCCGGTCCAACTCACCACCAGGTCGGCGAGGCGGTCGAGCTGGCAGCGCCACCGCGCGTCCTCTACCGCCACCGCGGCTGGCCTAACGATGAACACGTCGATGTCGCTGGCGGTGCTGCCGTCACCTCGCGCGGCGGAGCCGAAGAGCGACGCGTGCAGTGGCGGTAGGGGCCAGCCTTCGATTTCGCTTCTGAGTCGGTCGACGAGGCTGCGACGTAGACCCAGCAGAGCGAGGACCGGTTCGGCAGCCAGGTGCTCGCGGTTGAGCGTATACAGGAGCGCCGCACCGGCACCGGCCTCCTGCACCCTTACCAGGCCATGCTCTACCAAATGCTGAAGCGCGCGCGCCGCCGTGCTGCGGGCGACGCCGCCTAGCCGGGCAACCTCGCGGCCGCTCAATGGCCTCGTGGTGCCGGCCAGGGCTGACAGGACGCCCCCAACGGCCGCGGGGAGAACGACTAGATGTGGAGCCGAGAGATCCATGCGTGATGGTATCACTGCCGCCCCACATCTGGGCCATACGCCCTAGTTACGGGACATATGGCTCACACTTGGGACGCTGGGTTAATGGAGCGGAGCCTGGCGGCGCTCACGCGTCGTAGTTCATTCCGAAGTAAACTCGCGTCGCAGCGTGGGCCGCATGGGGCCGTTCTCAGATACGCTTCTGGGATGGGCCTCGTCTGAGCGGATCGCCAGGGTGCTGTCTGCGTGCCAGCTCCAGTAGGCACTGACTACATCGCTCGCTAATGGGCATTTTCTGTGGATGGCTGCGGTGCCTTGGTTGTTAATTGTCGAAACTGACTCATCTCAGAGATGGTCACGGCCGGTATCGAGCTGCATCAGAAAGCCCCGGGCTTCTTCGCGGCCGCTTGGGCCGGAGAGGAAGAATCCGGGGTCTACGATTGCAGTATAAGCAGGTGCTCCTGCCGGCGGGATGGGTGTGGTGGTCGAGGAGATCCGCGATGGCCTGAAGCAACTTGTCGCTGATGAGCCGAGTTCGTTTGCCACGGCCTTTTGGGCGCTGTGTCACCTGGTGTGATCGTGGCCGGAGAGGAGCCCGCGTTCGTCAGTCTTCGAGGGTGTGCAGGTGGTAGACGAAGTACATCTCGTGGCTTCGTATCTGCTTGTCCAGCTTCCTTCGGTTGGCTTCGGCCTTCCAGGCGCTATGCGTGGCGAGCATGCCGGCGACCGCGCTGGCCGGAACGCTTAGTAGCTCTCCGGCCAACTGCCCCCCAGTTGGTCATCGCCAGGCCTAGTGCACCCACCAGCGCCTTGCGGTCACCGATGACCGCGTTGAGCAGCTGCCGTAGGTAGGAGTTCTCACGGACGAGCTCGTCCAATTCTATGAGGGCGGGCTCCACCTCTTGGAGCAAGATGAGTTCGGCCTCGGTGCGAAAATCGTCGTCCCCGGGCGCTTCTTTCACGGCCGCGCCGAAGCGGATCATCGCGGAACGGAAGCGCACAAGTGGGACTTGTAGTTGCATCCGCACGTCGACCAACTCGTCGATCGAGGCTCTTTCGAAGACGGGGAGGCGGTCGAATACGTGGCCCGCTAAGGCGACGTGCTGTCCCTTCTTCACCTCGGCGTCCGTAAACTGGAACACTCCCTCTCGCACGCCGGCGTTAATTATCCGCTTCGTGTGCGCGTCGAGCATGGGGAAGGTGTTTGGGTTACGTATATCCGCCAGGACCCCGTCGATAAACTGGTGAGTGACGTCGGGGTCGTGATAGTTGGGAGCTCCGGCTGCTTGCCTTATGGAGGAGATAACGCCGCCTCCTACCCCCATGTTGAACGACTGAATGTCGAGCGCGTCGAGCTGTGTTGCGCGGATATGATCGTTCGCCCCGAAGTCGTTCAGCATTTCGGTGGCCCTCGCCTTGATGCTGTCGAACGCGCTCCTGATGCGGCCCTCGAGCTGGCGGCGTCGTTGCCGGTTAGCTGTCGCAAAGGCGCCTTGGAGGTCGTGGGCCAACTTCTCGCCGGTCTCTTGGTCAAGCACAGGTGCGAGGTGGACTATGAGTCCGACCTTCTCGTCAAGCGTCAGGCTTCGCAGGGCTGCCACCGCCACCAGCATGGTCGTGATGGGGCTTCGCAAGGTGACCCGGTCCGCGTATAGCAGCGCCGCTTTGACGAGCGCGAGGTCCTTGCGCACTCCGGCCGCAATGCTTCCAACCGGCCCCGATCCGATGGCAATATTAAGCGGTGCTGTGCCAGCGACAGTCTGTTCGGGCCTACCACTATCCCTCATGCTTTACCCCCTCAAGCGATGCGGCTCCAGGTGGGGGTGCAACGTATTCCATGCTACCCGTCACTACCGACGCTTACCTGACGAGAAACAGGTTTGAATCTGTCGTAGGCCGCAGCCTAGGACCCTTGGGGTAGGACAAACCTGGCCGCGACGCCGTGTGGAGCCGCGGTTAGCATTCGGCATGTCTCTCGAGGCTCTGATCATCGCTCACGCTGTCGGGGCGTGGTTGTCGCGGGATGAGCTCGCGGAGTGGGAGGATCTGCTGGAGCGTATTCCGCTGCTGGCGCCGCGTGGTTGCGTGGTGCCGTTGGTGGAGTTGAGGCGTTTGGTGGCGGCGGAGTTCGGGGAGGGCTGCTGGGCTGTCGGGCAGCTTGATTCGTTGATACTCTAGCGCGACGGCCCGCCGGCCCCCCACGGCGGGCTGTTCTCTGACTACGGGTCGGGAAGCGCAGTGGAGTGTTGGCGTTAGCTTGGTTGCGGGAGGCGGCTGGTGCGGAGGGTGAGCGTGAGCGAGCTGGTCGAAATCTTCTGCAGTGTCACCTTCGAGGTCGTCATTGAAGTGGCTCAGGGGCTTTTTCAGCCTTACGAGTAAGAGATGGGCGCCGTGGTACGGGATTACGAGGAGTGCTGCCGGGAGACTGGCTTGGTGGACCGCTCCTGCTTCGTGAGGAGAATCGTGCCGTGCGGCAATGGCCTAGAGATCAACATGCGGCACGGCATCTTCTTCCGCTCCTCCGACAGCGGCTATTCGACGCACGCATTCACAGATACTTACAGGGATAAGCGCGTGCAGGCCTTGTGGGAGAACGACGGAGTCTTCAACGTGAGGTTTGTGGACGGCAAGCTAGATATGGAGCTCGTGTCTGGCGGGCACACTGACGAGTACGACGAGAGGTTGCGTGTCATCATCGTGGACGCCGGGGAGGAGTGCGGGTGCGCGGTCGCAATGGACCACCGCTTCTTTTGTGGGGTCTCTCATGCCACTGGTTTCGAGAAAGTGGCGCCGGGCGGGATTATGGGCCGGCGCTATGCCGACGCGCAGAAGGTTGTCGGAGACTTTACCGAGGCCGCGCAGTTGGCTGCGAATCTTGCAAGCGAGACCTGGGAGTAGAGGGGGCGGCGTACCGTGAGGGCGCGCCGTCGGCCGCGTAGGCGCAATGGTTTCGATGGTCAGTTGTTTAGCGCGTAAGCGGTCTCAAGTAGGCGGGTGACCTCTTCTAGGGTCGCGAAGGTGACCTTGAGGTTCCTAAGGTCGTCTTCGTTCAAGCCGTGAGTATCCAGGAAATTGCGCATGTCGGCGCGGGCGACAGTGGGGACGCTCGCGATGGGCGTTGGTGTGAGGAGCTGCGCAAGGCGTACGACATCGTTGCGGTGCTTCTTGATGTCGCTCCATTGGACTTCTTGGCCGCGCTCGCGCCTCGCGGTCAGGTCGAGGTAGGCGTGCGCCTTCAAGGGGATGAGGTGCTGCGGGCCGACGGTCGCCACGCCGTCATTGTTGTGACGGCCTTCCATGACCCAGTGGTAGTAATCGTCGTTCAGCAGGATGGCCGAGAGGCTGGAGAGGTCCGAGTCGGTGGGTATGGGCGTCAGGTGCACACCCGGTGGCACGTTAATCCCCTCGGGTCGGCGGGAGAGTAGCTCGAGCTGATAGGGGTAAGCGACGTTGCTTGGTTGCTGGAAGCGGTAGTAGGTGCGCGCGTCCGTGTCGTGCTCCTGGTGCTTGTAGCCGCCGGCTTTCACGAAGGCCCAGAACGCTCCCAGGAACCGTTCGTCGATCGCCTCGATGCACAGGACGATGTCGAGATCCTTAGTGGCGCGGAACCCGAGGCCTGCTTCCTCCATGGCGAGCTGGCTGGCGGTGCCCCCGATGAGCGCGTAGCAGTCGGAGTACTCCCGGAAGTGGTCGCGGAAGAGTTCCAGGCCTTTCACCATGCCAGGGCCGCTAGCGCTTGTTCTAGCGCCGCCTCCACGCGCTCGTCGTGAGTTTCGCGCAGGGAGAGGCAGAGTGATAGCACGTCGACGTGAGGGGCTTGCGTTAGGACGCGCGGGTCGTAGCACCACACCTCCACGAGCGTGTGGTGCGGCTCGAGGGCGCCGTCGCTGTACGGTTCCGGCTGTAGTTCGGCCTCATGTTCGCGCCATGCTTCTTGAGCGAGCGCGACGGTGGGCTCGCGTGGTGGCGCTAGGTCGCTGAGGCGCCCGAGCGCGCTTAGGCCCGCCTCGAGGGCGCCGGGGATGTGGCTTGTGGCCGTGAGGTAGCGCGCGCGCACCGGCGAGCGCAGCAGCGGTTGCGCCCGCTGCCACGTCTCGCGCTTGGGGTGCGTCAAGCGCGCGGGGCGCGGGCGGCCTTCGCGCGGGCGCGTGATGAGGCCAGTCGCCTCGAGCTCCTTGAAGGCCCGGCTCACCGACATGGCCGAGACGTCCAGGGCGCGCGTCAGTTCCTGGGCGTACAGGTCGCCTGCGTCGTCGGTGAGGAGGGCGTGGAGGAGGAGGAGTTGTGTGGTGGGCGCGAGCGTTTCGGGGGCGGCGTCTGAGAAGTTGCCGCGGGGCCTGGCGCGCTCGCGCGAGTCGATGAGGGCGAGCGGCAGGTAGGCGTGGACGAAGGGCACGATGAACGGCACGCGTCGCGCCATCAGGCGCTGCCGGTCGCGGGCTGGCAGGTCGTCGAGGACCAGCACCGCCGGCCGGCCGAACGCTTCAGCGAGGCGGGCTAGGCGCTTCTCGAGCGCCGCCGCCGCTCGCGGAGTTTCGGGCAGTGGGGTCGCGAACACGCACGCGACGTCAAGGATGTCCCCGCAGGCGAGATCGAAGGCGTGCGCCAGGTAGGCGGGTAGGGGAGTGTGCGGGCAGGGCTCGAGGCGCGTCGGTTGCCCCGTCACCTCTTGGAGGTGAGCTGCGACAGCGTTAGCGAGGTCCTCGCCCGGTCTTAACATCTAAATGGATTATAACACGTAGGCTGTTATAATCCACAGGTGCCGTTAAGAAGACGGTTGGCTCGTGCTGCAAATCAGAGTGTAGAGGGCCATGTGAACCCTCCAGGGCCAGGCCAGCCACGCCTAGGCCCGACAAGCCTCGACAAGGCCAGTCAATACTGGACATGACAAGGCAGGGTTGCGAATTGATTTCGTTAGGTGCGGTCGATCACGTGCCGACTGGGGCGGGACGTGCGGTCACGTCAGCTAATTTGAGTGGGTAAGAAAAGCCCCGGGCTTCGTCGCGGCGGTGAGCCGGAGAGGAAGGAGCCGGGGTCTATGGAAGCAGTATAACTGCGTGAGGGGAGCAGAGCGTGGGAAGTCTGATTGAGGAGATTCGTGAGGGCCTGCGCCAGTTGTCGGGTTATGACGAGGCGAGCGTGGAGCTGTGGCTAAGGACGCCGCACCCGGCGTTGGACGGCGACGTGCCGCAGGAGCTGATCGACGCGGACGAGGATGAGGTCGTGCTGGAGCTAGTCGAGCACATGCTGTCGGGCGCACCCGCCTGAGTTGCGGCCTAGGTTTCCTAGGTTTGAGCCAACCTGTCTGCCATGAGTGGCTTTGGAGCGCCTACCGTTGGGCATGTCGCTCGAGGACCTGATCATCGCCCACGCGGTTGTCAATTGGCTCCTTCGGGACGAGCTCGAGGTGCTCGCTGATCTGCTGGAGCGCTTGCCGCTGCCGGCGCTTTCGGGTTGCGTCGTGCCGCTGGCGGAGTTCAGGCGCCTGGTGGCGGCCGAGTTCGGCGAAGGAAGTGAGGCTGTTCGGCAGCTGGAGGCGTTGGTACTTTAGGGCGACGGCCCGCCGATCCCCCACGGTGGGCCGTTCTCACTACCGGCCGGGCCTGCTGGAGCGCGCCGCGCTCGCCCCGGCAAATAGGGGCCGTGACGTAGCCTTAGTTGCAGGAGAATGCGGCTGGTGCGGAGTGTGAGCGTTACCGAGGCGCGCAGACAGTGGTCGAAGCTGCTGGTGGCCGTCGAGGCAGGCGAGTCGGTCATCATCACGCGGTACGGCAAGCCCGTGGCGCACCTGACGCCGCCCAAGGGCGCGGCGCGCTTACCGGAAGGCGCGCGCCTGCGCGCCAGCGTGCCGCCCATGCGCGAAAGCGCCGGCGAGTTCATCAGAAAGCTGCGCGACGACGAGCGCTACTGAGGGGCCGCGTCGGCTCGTGCGGGCGAGGTAGGTGTCATGAAGCGAAGCGAGGAAGAGAGCCTGATTATCACAGGTAGCGGCAACGTCTTCGCGGACCTGGGCCTGCCCGATCCCGAGGAGCGTCTGGCTCAGGCGCGTCTGGCGAGCCGGATCCTCGATGCGGTGGAGGCGCGCGGTTGGACCTCCGAGGAGGTTGCTGAGGCGCTCTCCTTGAGCGAGGTGGAGGTGTCCCTGCTCCTGGTCGGCAGGCTCAAGGACTTCAGCGTGGAGCGGTTGACGGGGCTCTTAACGGTTGTGGAGGGCTTCTAGGCGTCGTCGGTTTCCTGGTGGAGGCCGCGCACGTACCAGCCGAGCCGGTGGGCTTCCTGGGCAACGGTGTCGCTCCAGGCGCTTGAGTCGGTGGTGGGTCCGCCTGAGGCGGCTGCCCAGACGTCGGTGGGTTGCGCGACGAAGTGCTGGACGGTGAGTGTGACTTCTTCGTCGTCGCGCGTACCGGTGATGGTGACGGCGTTGCTCTGCAGGCGGAACGCGCCCGGCTCGAGGCCTTCCAGCAAGGAGCGCACCGCGTTACGCAGTTCGTCCAGGTTCGCCGGCTCGCGGATGGCCTGCTGGGCGCCTGGGCCGCGGCGGACGACGCGGTAGAAGTGCCCCGCCAGCAGGTTGCCGTGCCCGTGTGGGGTGCCAGGCCGCGGGTCGTTCATCTCGGGTCCTGGGGGCTGCGCTCGCCGCGGAGCGCGCGCAGGTAGGAGCGCAGCGCCGCGAACCGCACCTCGTCCGGGTGGCCGTCCTCGAGGCGGGCGACGTGCGTCTCGGGTACGCCTAGGCGCGCTGCCAGCTCGGCCTGGGTGAGGCCGGCGGCCTGCCGGCGCTCGGCTAGGGCGTGGCCGTTGTTGGCGGCGATCAGGCGGCGCTTGTGCGCTGCCACCGCCTCCTCGCTCAGGCGGCCTTCCTGGATGGCCTTGGCGCGCACGTCACGCCAGGTGGTGGCCCCGGTTACGCGTGGCTTCTGGTCCGGCATGATCATCACTCTATGCGGTTATGGGGGCAGTGGCGTTACCGGGGCGAATCCGGTTCGGGTCGCCGGGGAATGGTCGTGGCCCGCCGGCCGAAGCCTAGCGGGCCACTATCTCTTGCGAGATTCATACCCGAGGTTCATCACCGGCTCTTGGCCGGGAGCGGAGTAGCCCCGGGACTTCACGGTCAGCTTAGTCCATCCTGCGTGCTGCACGCAAACGGCAATGATCGTAACAATGGAATGGATCGTAACGCTCGGGCTGTTACGGTCCGTTGCGCTGTTAGTTTGGTGG